>DATMPC010000009.1 GCA_035567895.1 Terriglobales bacterium
CTCGCCTGATAGGTAGAACCGCAGCGAGTTCAATTCGAGTTTCTGAAAGAACACATCCGGCATGCACTCCAAGTGCACGTTTAGAGCGGCGGTCGCGGTGCCTGTACCTGCGGGCTGAAACATCCCTTCGCTGGAGCGGAAGGTCGCCGCCTTGACTTGAAGCGGCCAGATCGTCGACTCGTACGCAGTGCGAAACTTGCACGCGACTCCGTTCACCCGGTTCGACTGAACGGTCGAGCCCGCTGGTATGCGCAAACCGGTAGAAAGTTTGCCCTGCTCAGGATCAAGCTGGCATTCCACCACCGTCATCGAGGGTACGGGGCGAATGTAGTGGGGAAATAAGCATTCGAGCAGTGCCGAGCTGATCTCAGGGAAGTCGTCGTTAATCTTTAGGTGTACGCGCGCAGCCAGCAGAGCAAAGCCTTCGAGGAGTCGCTCGACGTGAGGATCCTCGCATCGATCCGGTTCCATGAGCAGCCGGCCGGCGAGCTTTGGATACTTACGCGCCCACTCCGCACCCATCTGGCGGATGTAAGTCAATTCGCGCTCGTAGTAGTTGAGAAGGTCTTCCCGGATGCCTGCCACGTCAACTCACCTTACATTCGCCGTTGGTTGGATCGAGCGAACTTTGGAATGCCACCTCCGCCGGGACCGGGTCCATCATCACGACGCCCGCGATGTGGAAGTGGAGCAGATGACTGCCAAGGACTTGGGAACCGAATTCGATCGTCAGGTCGCGCAAGCGCCGATCGAAGCGCGCCACCGCATCCTCCATGTTGTGGAGCAACTCGTCTTTGTCGTGAGTACGCGAAGGATCTTCCGAGTTCAAATCGGGAATGCCATAGCAGAAGACGCTGCTCCGGACTTGCGGATATCTCTCCAGGCGATCGTCCTCTACTCGCCTCGAGTTGAATAACCACTCCAGATCTCTGCGAACGGAGTCCTCGTAGCGCCGCACCGCTTCCCTGCTCTTGGCCTTGTTGGTCTGCCGGCGAAGTTGGCCGCTGGCATCGATGTTTGTCGAGTCGTAGAAATCCGGTTCGTCGCTGCTGAGCCGATCGATCAGCGATGGAGTGGGAAAGCCGTCGATATCCGCAATGGGCAAGGTTGTTTTCCTGGATCAGGATTTTTCAAATTGCAGTGCCGCAACCGGTCCAAGCCGGCATAACAAACTGTAGGCACGCGACCGTTCCTGCTGATCACGCGTTGTGCGGTCGATGCACTGCACCAGCATGGCCAAGACTTGCGCCAAAAACGCGGGATCTTCCCAGTCGAGTAAATTACGCCTCTCGATCTCTTGTGCAAGTCCCTGCAAAATCGGATACGCCAACGTGAAATGCTGAGTAGCGAGACATATCTGCGCCATCTGTAACTGCCGGCGGAAGCGCTCACGTCCCGAAGATTCGCGAGCTGCCTCGCGAGCAAATCCATCGATCGCCTCCGCTACGTGGCCAGACTTAGCCAATTGCATCGCGACTTCGAAGTAATCGGCATGGCCGTTCTCACCAGCGGGCTGCGTCTCCGCGTACTCAGAAACCGGAGCGGCCTGCTCCACTTGAGCACCCTGTGGCAGGAGCACGTTGTCACGCAGCCAGTCGAGCGTTTGTTTGTCAGCAGCGGTTGTACCGTCGCTCAACGTGGCGGAGGGCAGGTCTGGATAATCCAGCAGCAGCGCTCGCGTCTCGGAGCAAATTGCCTTCGCTACAGCGGAGTATGACAGGTTGTAGCAGGCTTCCCACGCGTATCGTTGCAGATCGAGCCACGCGCGCCCACTCGGTGTTGCCATGCCTGCTTCCGTGCCATTCAACAATCCTTCCCAATTGCCTTCGCGCTGCATCGCCCGCAACAGCTGTCTTGTTTCGGTAGACGGACTGGCAAGAAACGCCTCATCGAGACTGTCGCCATGCCAGCGCAACTCACTCCAACGCAAAGCGCGAATAAGAAGATAGGGAGCGACTTGAGACGGATCCTGGCGGCGCAAGTAATCGGCGATGCGAGCGACGAGCGCGGCTGCCGCCTCGGGATCTGCCGGTTCCGCCCACGTTGCTCCCGATTTGGCGCGTGCAGGCGCGGCTGCGGCACCGGCATCGCCAGAAGCAGATTCCGCGCCGAACTCCGCGCCTGGGATTTCTTCGGCCGGCTGCTCTTCCGAATCCGGACCGCCCTTTTCGGTGTACAGGACATTCGCGAGGACCTTCATCTCCTCGAGAACAGCGCGAAGCTTGCCGAGACTCGGGCCGTCGTTCCCATACTTTTCGTCGCAGAACTGATCTAAAGAAGCTGTTGCCTCTAGCGAGGCATCGAGTGAAGCGACAAGCTGTTCGTAAAATTCTTTCGGAGTCGCCGCAAAGGCTTCGTTCCACTCTTCCGGCGTGAGCTTGCCGTCCTTTACGGCTTCTTCGCGAGTCTCGTTTTTCTTCTCGTCAGCCTTTGCGTCGTCTTCTGTAGGGACAGTTTTTTTGGTTTGATAGTCGATCCAGGCAAGACCGCTCTTGGTGATTGGCAGGCGGCGGAGAATGTAGTCGCATCGGGCCGCGAACCACTCTTGTGGGGCGCAACGCAATTCGGGACTGCCGTCCTCAATCTCGGGATAGCAATTCTCCCAGTACTGCTCTTGCATTTTCTGAAGGAGAGAAATGCTTTCGGGAAGAGCGGCGAAGCTTTCCCGCCGTAACGTGGCTTCGCCCAGCCATGCGGCCAGTTGGAGATCTTTACTTTTTTTCGTGAGAGCGTCGCTGGCGAGCTTTATGACGAGCGGGAAATCCGCCTTCTTTCGTGCCCGCTGCCATTCTCCTTGTGGAGCATCGTCCTCATCTTCGAAACGGGCTTCCTTGATCTTATCGTATACGGGATCGTATCGGAGGTTCTCCCCGCAGGGATTGTTTCCAGGAATGGGATTGAGGAGATCATCACGAAGCGGCACGGCCTGCTCCCAGTGCATCCTCGAACTCGATGGTTCCCAGTTCCAGAATGGGGATCTCTTGCCCGTCTAGCACAAATAGTTTCTGCCCGACCGGGACGTCGGCATACGTCTCATCTTCGATCCAGACCGTAGTGCGTCCTAACCGGACATCATCATCCTGGTTCTGCCAGGACAGCGGCGAAATTGCAGGCACGAGCACTTCACCTAGTTCCATCGCCTTGTACTCCGGCGTTGTGGTGACAATCGCAGGCGTCCAAAGTAGATCGCGCAGGCGTTTCGGTTTGGGAATCTCGATTCGGGCAATCTGTTCGAGCGCGACCCACGTATACGAGCCGGCAACAAACAATTCCAGCGCGCCACCAATTCTTGGATCAGCATCGCCGAATGCCTGGCCAAACTCGCCTCCACGGCTGATGCTCCGCAACGGGACTTTGTGCGCCATAGGGAATTTGCGATCAGCGAACATCTGCTGCCGTTCTCGTTCGGCGTGCAGGGCCGAGCGATAAAGCAGAGCGCCCATTCCCGCTGCCTGACTACTGTCAGCAAGAATGGATAAGTGCTTTTCGGCCCGATCGTACTCGCCGGCAAAACAAAGCAGTTCAAACAAGAAGGTGCGGCGCTTGGCGTCGAGAGGGGCATTTCGCACCTCCTCGCCAAGCGCCTCAATCGCTTGTTGCAGTCTTCCTGCCCGAAAAAGCTCTGCGGCCGTCATCGGACTCCTAGGCTACCTTGTTTGCCTTCAGGTCGTAGCCAGCCTTAACTGATCCACCCAGCGTGCCATCGGCCTTCTGCTCTTTGTATTCCCACTCGATCTTTGCGTAGTTGAGAGAGATTGAATCGTTGGGCACTATGTCACTGTGTCCACTTCCGGCGGTCTGGAAGCTGCTGACCAGGAGATCGGACAGGGTGATCTTGTAAAACTCCTGCTGATCCTTTCCCGCTTTGCGGCAAGTCAGGACTGCCTTCTTGATGTGCTCACCGGTTGCGCAAGCCAGCATCAACTTCGGACTTGCTTTGTTAACGTTCATGACGAAGTGGAAGTCACCCATGCTGACTTTGCCCGCTCCGCCTCCGCCGCCGGCGACATGACTGCCGGTCTGCTGCTCGCTCCAGGAAAAGCTCTGGACATCAATCGAGCCTTTGTGTTTGGCATCTTGGCTCTCGCCTTCAATGCCGTCGATCTTCAAAAAATAATCAACCAAGGCCATTTTCTTTATCTCCTCTGTCTCAGTAACGAATCCACTGCGTCAGTTAGATTTCACAACCATCCGGCTTCAGTTACTTCCGTGCTGAAGCGGGAAGATCGGCAACCAAACGTAACGACACGGAAAGTTCATCAAGCTGGAAGTGCGGCTTGAGAAACGCAATTGCCCGATAAGCACCTGGCTTGCCCGGTATCTCCTGAACTTCGATCGCCGCTTCCCGCAATGGGAGTTGCGCTTTGACGGACTGACTCGCGTTGTCATCGGCGCAAACGTAATTGTTGATCCATTGGTTCAGGAATCTCTGGCAATCCGAACGGGACATAAAGGAACCGAGCTTATCGCGCATCATCGCTTTCAGGTAATGAGCGAATCTTGACATAGCGAAGATGTACGGTAGCTGCGCTGACAACCGTGCGTTGGCGTTCGCAGCTTCCTTGTCATACGTCTTCGGCTTGTTGCACGACTGCACACTGAAGAACGCAGCGTAATCCGTGTTCTTGCAGTGCACCAGCGGGATGAACCCGTTGTCGGCTAGTTCCTTTTCGCGCCGATCAGTGATCGCAACTTCCGTTGGGCACTTCAGAGCAACATCGCCTTCGTCTGTCCGGAAGGTGTGAGCGGGCAGACCTTCGACCAGTCCGCCACCTTCCACGCCGCGAATCGCCGCGCACCATCCGTGCTTGGCGAACGCGCCGGTAAGCCGGGCGCCCATGGCGTAGGCAGCATTGCCCCACAGATACTTGGAATGATCGGTGCCTTCGACACCCTCTTCGTAGGAAAACGCTTCCACCGGCTTGGTGTCGGCACCGTAGGGCAGACGCATCAAAACATGAGGCAGCGTGAGTCCAACGTAGCGCGAGTCGTCCGATTGACGGAAAGATTTCCACTTGGCATACGCCGAGTTGTCGAAGACCTTGCCGATATCGCGATGCGAGCCGAGATTGGTAAAAGTGTCGAGGTTGATCATGTCCGGGGCTGCTGCCGACAGGAACGGCGCATGTGCGGAGGCGGCGACCTGCGCAACTTTCTCTAGCAACTCCATGTCCTCCGGCTTTGGACCGAACTCAAAATCGCCGACCAATGCTGAGAATGGAGCTCCACCAAAGACACCGAATTCCTCCTCGTAGACTTTCTTGAAGAGTGCGCTTTGATCGAACTCGGCTGCCCGCTGCAGATCCCGCAGCAGCTCGGTCTTCTTCACATTGAAGATCTTGATCTTCAGCCCTTCACCGGTCTCACTCTGATCAAGGAGATATCTCAGTCCGCGCCAGCTTCCTTCCAACTTCTGAAAATCCGGATGATGCATCACTTCGTTGAGCTGCGCTGAAACCAGCTTGTCGATTTGCGCGATGCGAGCGTTGATCGCCGTCTCTGCATCTTTCGGAACTGTCGCCGCGCGCTGCAAAACTTCCTGGACAAACGTCTTGACCAGGTCTTTGCCACGCTCGCGCGCCGCGTCGCTGTACGTAAACCGTCCTTCTTCGACGATCCGATCCAGCAGACTCGATTGTTCAACCGCCTGTGCTGCCGCTGCCGCGGACTTCGCTGCCTCAGCCATTGTTGCCTCCATTACTGCCCTGTTCCAGGCCCAGTTCTGCACTCAGTTTCTGACGCTTCTCGGTGTTGCCGACTACATCCTGCAGAATCTCGTCGAGCTTCTCGTTGCCCTGCAAGCTTCCACGAAGGTCGGCGAGTTTACGCCGCAGATCCAACAGCTCCTTGAGCGGGCCTACTTGATTCGCAACCTGCTCCGGCTCAAAATCCCCCAGCTCATGAAAGTTGAGATTGACTTTGAGTTTCGAATCGGGATCGTCGCTCAATTTGTTTTCGACCGAGAATGCGAGGTGCGGATTCATCTTGTCGAGCACCTGGTCGAAGTTGTCCGGATTCACTTCGACGAACTTCCGCTCCATCAGTTTCGGAAGCGGCTGTTCGGCGTGCCCGGTAAAGTCGCCGAGAACACCCATGACAAATGGGAGTTCCTTTAATTCGATCGCGTCGCCGACTTCAACGTCGTAGGTGATGTGCACGCGCGGTGAACGAACACGAGACAGTTTTTGTTGTGTGCTTTCTCTGCCCATATGCAACCCCATGGAGGGACAGTCTGACTGGCCCTGGATTTAATTCCTGAAGTTAAAAAATGCAACGGCGATCTGCGCGAGCGAACACACCGATGCTGGCAGCCTTACGGGAAGGGGGACACCCGGAGGTTGTTAATTTAATTCGGTGCCGGATTATATCTCACGCCGAGCCGGAGTCAACTACTCTCTGCAGCTCCACCCCTGGAAAAAAAATGGGAAGCTTCCCGAAGCGAAACTTTGCTGACAAATAGTTACATTTGGCTTACGATTTTTTCCCCGCTCACGGATGTGCCCCTTCTCCTCCCAGGGCAAATCCGGCACTCGGGTATACTCCCGGCATATTCATGGAGCATCGGCTGTCCGTTTCCGTCGCGATGAAACAACTGCAGCACGTCATCTGGTCCAAGGGCACCTTCCTCACCCCGCAACATCTACAAATTCAAGACCGTTATGTCGAAGACAGCCTGCGCTTCTTCTTCGAATCGCTATCTTTCCGGTTCTGGGGGTTCTCAAGGCTGCAAATCGATGAAAGCAAACTGACAGAGGGACTACTCAGCATCACAGCCGGTGCAGGCGTAATGCCCGATGGCCTATTGTTCGACTTCCCTGGGCCCGATGCGGCTCCCTCATCCCGTCAGCTCAACGGGTTCTTCAGCGAGGAAAAGCGCGAGATCGGCGTCTTTCTAGCTGTGCCGGAACAGCATCTGGGAGGAGTGAACGTAAGCCAGCGTTCCGACATCAAGGCGCGCTATGTGGCGGAGACCCGCATGCTACGTGACGAAAATTCAGGCACTTCGGAGAAACCAATCCAGATTGCGCGCAAGAACCTGCGCCTGCTGGTTGACACGGAGAGCCGCGAAGGCAGCACGGTAATGCAGATCGCTGAAGTCGAGCAAACCGCCGACGGCACTTACCGGCTGGTCCCCGGCTATGTCCCACCACTAATCGATGTTCACGGTAGCGACTTTCTCCTCGGCATGCTCCGATCGCTGGTGGAGAGACTCGCAGCCCGAAGCAGCGTACTGGCAAGCGCCCGGAAGCAGAAGAACCAAAGCCTGGCCGACTTCACGGCAGCCGATGTTGCCAGCTTCTGGCTCCTCTACACCGTCAACTCCCATCTGCCGGTATTCCGCCATCTGCTGCATCGGTCGGTAGTTCATCCCGAGCAAATGTACTCGGCGATGCTTGAGCTTGCAGGCGCCCTCACGACTTTTTCCCTAACCATCCAGTCCCGCGATCTGCGCGACTACGATCACGAGAACCTCGGCGACTGCTTCCGCGACTTGAACGAAAAGATTCGCATTTTGCTGGATGAAGTGGTTCCCACGAACTTCGTCTCGATCCCGCTCAAGTTCGTGCGCGAGTCCATTTACGCCGCTGCGATCGAAGACGACAAATATCTCAAGGACACGCGCCTCTACCTCGCAGTAAGCGCGGAGATGAAAGACGCAGATCTGATCACTCGCACTCCGCAGCTAATGAAAGTGGGAGCCGCAGGATACGTAGAAGAGATAGTCCGTCACGCCATGGCAGGGCTGAAGCTGACGCACCTTTCCGCTCCACCTTCGGAGATTCCAGTCAAGCTTAAATACAAATACTTCAGCCTCGACACGTCAGGTTCAGTCTGGGAAGGCGTCCAGCGAGCGAGAAATATTGGTGTCTACGCGCCTGCGGAGTTTCGGAATGTGGAATTGGAGCTGGTGATTCTATTGCCCGTCAAAGGGAGAAGCTAGCGGCCTCGAGATGAGTCTCTACTGCGGTTCGCTTGGCAAGATTGAGCTTCTTGTACTCACGTGCCTGACAACTTGATCCTCGAACACAGCGAGTTCCCTGCTTCAGGGAATAACGTAGGGAAATTTTCCCGAAGAAAAAATTTTAATCGCGAAAGCCGCATGAATACAGGCGATTCGCAACCGCTCAGGGAATTAGCAGGAAACCTGCAGGGAATGTATTCTGCTCGCACAGTTAATTCTGCTCCCATCTTCCAGCTTCCCGATAACGAACGACCGATTCTGCTTGAATACACACAACTACCGTGGTACCACAAAAATTAAGGGGAAACAAGGAAGATTCGAGTACGACGAGTGCCACCATCTTCAGGCCACTTGCTGCGTTACTCTCTAACCCAAGGACGCCCGAATGGCCCCTGACGTTTCCCTGGTTTTCGTCGAATTAGGAGCAGCGATACTCGGCCTGGCAATATTGGCGCGCCTCGCCAATCGTTGGGGCTTCTCTGCCATACCGCTTTACCTGCTCGCTGGGCTGGCATTCGGAAATGGCGGGTTGGCTCCGCTCAAAGTCAGTGCGGACTTCATTCACATCGGCGCCGAGATTGGGGTTCTGCTTCTCCTGTTCATGCTCGGACTCGAGTACACCGGAGAAGACCTGAAGAACAGTCTGAGACGCGGCATCGCGCCGGGCGTTGTCGACCTCCTTTTAAACTTTCCGCCGGGCTTCATAGCGGGGTTACTGCTCGGCTGGAAACCACTTGCAGCAGTACTTCTGGGAGGCATAACGTACATCTCCTCCTCAGGCGTGATCGCAAAGATCCTGTCTGAACTCGGACGGCTCAATAATCAAGAAACGCCTGCCATCTTATCCGTGCTCGTGCTCGAAGACCTGGCCATGGCGGTCTATCTTCCAATAGTGGCTGTCCTTCTCGTTGGCGGCGATCCCACACGAATTGCCATTTCGGTATCGATCGCAGTGACCGCCGTATTCCTGGTCCTGTTCATCGCCGTCCGGTACGGTCAGAGCTTGAGTCGCTTCGCGGCACACCAGTCCGACGAGATCATCCTCCTCTCGGTCCTAGGCACGGTTCTTCTGGTTGGCGGTATCGCACAGCGTCTTCAAGTGTCGGCTGCGATCGGAGCCTTTCTCGTCGGCATCGCCGTCTCAGGACCAATGCGGGAACAATCGCATCGCCTGATGGCGCCGTTGCGCGACTTCTTCGCTGCAATCTTTTTCTTCTTCTTCGGCCTGCAGATCAATCCGGCATCGTTGATCTCAGTGCTTGGGATCGCAGCCGGACTTGGCCTTGTGACCGCGATTACAAAGATAGCTTCAGGATATTGGGCAGCTCGTCGCCTGGGAGCCGACACCCGGGCAGCACTCCGCGCAGGCGTTGTGTTAATAGCACGTGGAGAATTCTCCATCGTCATCGCTGGCCTGGGAGCAACGCTCGAACCACGACTCGAAGCTCTATCCGCCGCCTACGTTCTGCTGCTCGCGCTGCTAGGCCCCATTCTTGCTCGCACGATTAAGTAAAGAGCGGAGTACTGGACACGGTCGCGGTTCTGAATTTCCTTTGACTGTTGAAGCTTCGCTCAAAATTGTGCAACCAGATAGATTCCCAATCGCGGAGCTTACCTCCTGCAGAGTATAAGCATGCGGCACTTTGTCATCGATTCGCCCTTTGCTCTTGTCGTTGTATCGACAGCTCTGTCCGCCGATCAACGCAGAGTCAGCACTGTCAATTCCCGAACCGGACCGTAACTCACACGATCTGCGAGATTAAGCAGCTCCTGATTATTTGGTCCCCGCGGTGCATTTACTTGTACGACGGACGCGCTGATGCATCGACTGGCGTTCTTGACTGTCGCTTAAAGAGCATGAGAGCGAGGTAAGCCAGCCGCCGGAAGTAAGTCCGGAGTAGACAAATTAGGAAAGAGAACCTCATGCAAGCAGGGTTATCAACCATCTGAATGCAATTCTAGCGTCCCTAAGGCGCGAGATCGTGAGGGGTAGTGAGGTGTCAGATGGCGTGTTCGTGCCACTCAGTTAAAAGTCATTTTAGGGCGGAGGTATGCGTCCACATCCCCGGTTTTGAGAATCTCGACCGGCCAGCTGTGTTCGTGTTTCCGATGCTCTCAGTGTGCTTGGTTTGCGGCTCCACAGAATTTGTGATCGGTGAAAGCGAGCTGCAGGAACTCAGAAGTCCCGATGCTCAGAGAAACAGCAAGAAGCTACCCCATCGCACTACTGAGTAATGAAACGTCAGGGAGCCGTCGAATCTATCGTCGACATCACTGCATGTCGTATTCGATCGAGACCGGCCCCCATTGTTGTTCTGTAGATACAGTTCTGAAATTGTTAGAGTTCACACACTTTATTCGCAGAGTTTTCGAATTCACCCAAGAAATCTGCACGTCTGCACCATAATTCGGTCCTTCAAACACGGTGTGGTTGAACAGCCCAAAGCGAGACCTGACCTCAACTCTGGTCTGAGCGGCCTCCGTAGCCGGGGTGAAAGTGTATTGCCGCACTTCTGCAATGACTCGCTCATCCGGACTCGTAGAGCGCTGTTCCACATTCCCCGACAGCGCCCCCCATGCCAAGAAAATTACACCTGTAGCTGCGCATCCAATGATTCTCGCAAGACTCCACTTGCCCTTCACTCCTGACACTCCTGAGTGCTCAACTGTCCAATTTCGGCGGACTTCATCTTGCGAGCTGTGGCGATGCTCCATAGCTCGCAAACTTCTCAGACCACTTGATTCGTCCAGTGGCTTGCATCACTACAAAGAGGGTGATGATCGCGCCAATGGTGATTGCGAGTCCGGTAAAGCCTTTGAAGAAGAACGCGTAGGAAAAGAGCACCAGGTAGACCAATTGCGCCGTGCCTGCTTCGAGCGCGGCGAAGCGCATCCCAATCACAAGGCGCAGATAACTAATCACCAGAAAAATCGAGACTACGGAGCAGATGACGAACGCCAGATGGATCGAGATGTGGTCCACCAGATATGCCAAGAGCAGGTGGAAGGCGAAGAACGCGCCTGCCAGGAAGAAGTAGTTCATCGGATGCAGATCGATGTTCCGCAGCGTCGTGATTATGAAGATCAGGAAGAAGAAAAAGAAGAGTGAGACCGGAGCAAAGTAGCTGATCTGTCCGGCGAGTGGTCCGGGTTGCAGCTTCTCCGGCATCGACATCCCAATCTGGAACCCGGAGAGTAAGTTGACGTACTTCCAGGTCAACTCCCATCCATGTGCGGTCTGATGTTTTTCCGTCGGCGAAAGCGTGTTAGTAGCGAAGTCGATGTCCTTGAAATTGGTCGTCATGTTGAGCGAGAAGTTTTTCGCCTGCGCCACATCGTCCCCAAGCTTGTAGTTCCAGGCATCTATCCCCTGCGATCGATAGCCGACTCGCAGAATCGCGGTCTCGCCGGCTTTGACAGCAGTCTGTCCTGAAGCGCTGGAGCTGTTTGTGCTCAAAGGAAGCGGGCGTCCATTGACCTCCATGATCAGGCCATCGTAAATCGCCTGCTGCGCCGGAAATGGGAGGGAGAACGTCACCATCTGCTCGTCGGAGCTATTGTTAGTGAAGCTGAAGACGCCCGCGAACTTCACCACATAGGTGCTGTACCAGAGGAGTCCTTTCTGGCGATGTGAGAGGCCCAGATCGACATTGATTTGGCTGCTCTCGAGAGGAAGACTGTAGCTAACCACTACATGCTCGGTCCGAACCGTCTTCTTTCCATTGCTTTCGATTTCCACGAGCCTCGGTTCGTTCCTTGAGTAGTGCACCCATGGCGGACCCTGTTCCTGCTTCGTACCCCACGTGGATCCCACTCGGGACTGTAACTTCTCGTCGGACGAATACGTGCGCGAGAAGATGGTTTCGCCGAGAACAATCCATGCCACCGTTGTACATAGCCAAATGAACACAATTGCTGCAATTCGCTTTGACACAGGAAATCCCTCCGTTCGTTTGCACCCTGGGACTGCAAAGTGCCTGCCACATGCCCCGCGATTGCAAACAAAACGCCTGCAGGGTCGTTCCGATTCCGTGATGTGGCAGGGGAGACACGCAGCGTGTCGTACCTGACACGCTGCCCGCCTCAGTTAACTTTACATTACAGAGTACATTGTACTACGGAGTTTGGACTATCTTGCGGCGCAGCGCAGGCCGTCCAAGAATCCCTTTCTGAAGACCTGTGCGCCCTGGGTATCGAGTTCATAGCGAACTGCGGTGCGGGCGCCTTCGCTGATGTTCTTGTGGCCGAACTGAAGTTGTAGCGGCCATTCCAGCGTTGCCGGATTGCTGCCCGTCCAGTCGGCGCTTTCGAAGAACTCGAAGAGCGACCACGGTCCTTGACCGGTGAGCGGCGGCAGAGTTACCGCGCCGGAAGTGGCGGTGAGCGAGACACTGGAGGCGTCGCTTCCAGTCCAGACAAACTGCTGACGCGCAGTGCTGGCGAGCGTTTGACCATCGATCACGATCGTGGCTTGATCGATACCCTTGCTCGGAAGCTGGCGCAACGCAAATGCCAGCCGGATTGTTGGAGAACCGTTCGGGAATAGCGTGTCGGTAAATTCTGCCGCTCGCTGCATGAATCCAATGAATCGAGGCGAAACCGGTACTGTGCCAGTTGAGACAAACTGATTTCCCTGGCGCAGCAGGATGCTCTTAAGCTGAGCATCGTAGAGCGTCCAGAGCGTTCCCGTTTGGGGACGGAACAGATCCTGGACTTCCTGCAACGTAGCTCTTTGGCTTGCTCTGGAATTGAACGGATACTTTGCCGTTACCTGGTTCACGATGCGGCAGACATCTTCGGCGCCTGCGCCTCCGGCGGCGCGCAATACACCTTCGGTCCGAACGATCGGCTCTTCCATCAGCTGCTTGACTTGCGCGTCGATTCGTCCTTGCGTGTCGATGCGGAAGCTCTGCGCGATCTGCGTTACTGCGCTGTGCGCGCCCGAAGCAGCTTGCGATCCCTGCCCGAGCAATGCCGGATCGGGCTTGGGAGCGCTGGAGACTGCGGTGATCACCGATTGCAGCTGCGATAGAGCTCCCATATATGGCTGGTTCCCTGAACCTACAAATTTCTCAGCCGTGGAATCCTTGGCCAGCGTCTGCACCGAATCAAAAACGTCGCGAATGGCTGGAGCCTCCACGGCGGTGTTCTCCTTCGCAACCCAGAATAGTCCGAGCAGGGGAGAGTCGTTGGCTACGAGTCGCGAGAGCTTCGCAGCCGCGTCTTTCAGCCCTCCATACCCGACCACGTGTGCCGATCGCAGAAAGGTGCGCCACTTGGCCGCGTAATCGCCGTAGTAGCGCTGCGCGAGTTGAGCGCGCAATGAGTCCAGCGGAATGTTCAGCGAAGTCTGCGGGCCAAGGACCCATTCCTCTCCGCTGAACTTCTCGGGATTCTGCATAGACTTCTGCATGGCCTGAAATGCGTTCTTGGTAAACGCTGCCGGAACTTCGTACGTATCGACAACCACTTGTGCCGATCCGGGAAACTGGCGGTTGAAATTCACTGGTGCTTTTCCGCGTCCGGCATCGTCGAGCATTGCCTGGTAGATCGCCTCAATTCCGCTGAACTGCTTTAGATATGCGCGACCTTGATTTACGGCCGAAGCATCGATCTCCGAAGAAAACGGGTTCGCCGCAATCAGATCAGCGGAGTAAAACGCAACCTGCTTGCGGATCAGGTCTTGCGTAGCGGGATCGGTCGTTCGTCGAAATGCATTGGATCGATCGAGTAGCGCCGGAACAAACCCGGGCCACTCCGCCTTCTCATGGTGCGAAGTGGTGATCAAATAAGTCTTCAGCGTGGCATACATCTGCTGAAAATCGTCGCTACTGCGGGTCGTCGGAGGCTGCTTCAGGTTTGCGAGCATGCTCGCCTGGGCGGGCGAAAGAAGCAGACGCTGGAAGTAGCGGAAGTACAGCTTGTGGGCGTCCGGGTAGATGCGATCGCCGGAATAGAGGCCCATGCGATAACTGAACGGCGCACCATCTTTGCTGTATGTCTGCAGATCAACGAGCGCAGCGCGGATCTTCTCCAGCTCCTGCAGTTGGTCGAGTGATGGGGTGTCGGTGGGCCCGGGAACGGAACGCGATAGAGACTCAGCGGACGCGGCGATACTCTGCTCGAGCACGCGATTGTTGGTAAACGAAACCGCTGCCAGGGCCAACACCACTAGACAGACAAGCGCAGCCATCCCGAACACGATTCGGCGCGTGACTTGTATATGAGCGCTCTGGCCACTTACGCCCAGGGCTCCGCGATCTCGCAGAATCACCTCATTGAATAAATGCGGCAGAAAGGTCCATTCCGGGACCTTGCGCGATTGCACGACGCGTCCAGCAGGTTGAGCAGCCACCTGGATGTCGGCAGCTCTGAACATCCGAGTAGCACCTCCTCCGGCAACTGCGGTAGCGGCAGGCACGGCTGTCGCTACCGACTCCATCACAACTACAGGTCTCACACCTGAAAAATAGAAACCACGAAGAAAGCAGTTGGCACCGAGCTGCGTTGGCTTAGTTAGTTCGATGAGGAACTGCGAAGCGATACTCCGCAGCTTGCGGAGCTCGCGCGGAAATTCATAGATGGACGGCAACCGCTCCGCTGCGGCCTCACGCGGCAGATATTCGATCCGTTTTTCTGACAGCGAGTAAACCAGTTGATCGAAAGTTCGGCTGATGCGATTGTTCTCTTCCTCAACAAAGAGCCCTTGACTACCGGTACGGCGCGGAAGCGTTACACCGAGGACCTCGCCGGATTCGGCTTGAGTGAGATTGGAAACGTATTCGGTGAAGTGCGGCAACCTGTCCATCCGCGAGAACAGCGTGTACACGGGGAAATCTGCTCCCAGCGAAGCAGCCATCTCTCTCAGACGTGAGGCAAACCGGCGTGCCGACACGGCGAGAGCATCCCCACCGGAGGAGAATCGCTCGCTGTCGAAGCACATGAGCACCGCGCGGGACGCAAATTGTCCCTTTCCAAAAGCGGACTTGATCTGACTGGGACGAGTTTTTTGCAGAACGCGAGCCCAACTGGGAGGATCGGAGGAGATTTTCGCCGAGACTTCAATGAATACAGTTTTCCGGGCAAACCACACATTAAGGAAACTTGTTGATGCAATGTCTGAGCCGTCGTACACCTGTCCCGCGAGAAGCTCAGGCTCCAGCCCGGAGTGCAGCATGACGGAAGTCTTGGCGCTCCCACTTTCGCCAAGAATGAAGATCACCGGCATCGACGCGATAGTGGCCGAGGCTGCCCGCGACGCCTTGAGCTTTCTGTCTGCTTCACGCAGTAAGACATCAATTTCCGTCCCCGCAGCAGCTATTCCGGCTCCAGATTCTTCTCGCTTCACCTTGCGATGAAACCAGAGAAACAGACCAGCCCCGGCGATGCAGAGCAGCGAGAGGATCCCACGCAGCAACCACAGGCTCGTGCCTTGCAGGTGCAGGATCGAGCCAACCAGCCATGAAATGATCAGGCAGACAAGCAGTAGGACGGCGGTGATGATATAGATCCCCATTTTGAGCCCCTTACAGGACGCTTGCACGCTGCAGCGTCATGAATTCCTTGTGATTCCCAAATCGGGCTGCTGACCGCTGCGGCTATCCGGCAATCCCATGAAGCGTTGAGGCGCCAGAAATCAACCCAAACAGGAAAGCAGCATAGGCCACTAACGTGATGGCCGCAGTCGCGACGGCGGCCATGACCATCCTGCTCACCCACGGGTCGGAACGCCTGGGGGGAGCCGCTTCGGCAGGGATAGCCCACTGCGGCGACAGGGGAGCGTTCGAGCCGCGAATGCGATGAATCTTGTCGCGAATGCTATCCATAACGCCGTGCAATTCGCCGGACGAACCCATTCCATACCGACCCCGGTATCCCAATAACAAGCCCAGATGGAAGACTTCGAGGACGTCAGCAGTTTCAGCGGAGTCACGACGCGCGAGCAGTTGCTGCACATACTGGAAGAAGGCTTCGCCTCCCATGTGTTGACCAAATAGCTCTTCCTGAAACGGTAATCGCGACCAGGTAGAAAACACAGCGTTCGTGGAAGCCAGGACAGATTCGTCCAGGAATGCGATGACGGCGAATGCGGCTAACTTCACGTCGTCAACGTTGTAGCCTTTTTGCACAGCTTCCTGCGAGGCAGTGCGGAGCGCATTGCGCATGTGCTCGCGAAAGCTGTCGGCACTCGATACGGCCTGGCGATTGAAACGCAGACGGACAATTGCGGTGAATATCTCCTGAAAACTGAGTGCCAGGTTCGATCTTCTCTCTATAGCTTCAGCAGGCATGGGGCCTCCCCTGTTTGAAGAACGGATGTCCGGCTCAACCATCACTGAGTCTGCAGGACAACCTGCAGTTCAAGCTCGACCGAGGGAAGATCGTCCGGAACGTAAACTCCCACTTCCCGCGTGCTGGCGATATGGTCCCAACATGGTCCCATCTTGTCGAGCGAGAAGTATTGGAATTCAACTTTCGGCGAAATTGCCGCTGGGGGAACGGTCAGGTGTCTCATTACCAGTCCGGGCAATGCCCGTGCGACTAACTTGCTTATCCATTCGTGCGAGCACACTTTCACGATTTCGGGTCCGCGTGCGATCAGGCGTGCCTCACTTCCTGCTGAGCGAACTCCGAGTACCCACGTCGATCGGCCTAAGCAGCGCTGATCCTGGACAACACCTCGATAGAAGTTACGCTGCACCGGAACCAACTGGATGTTGACCGTATTCGTGGGTACCAGGATTTCAAGATGAGTCCGGATATGAGCTTCCAAGGCGCCAAAACATTGCTCGAGTTGCCGATGGTCGTAGAGCGGCAGATTGTCGGGATGCGAATCCATGCCAAACGTGCACAACTCTCCGGCAATGCGAGACAACTGGCCAAACAGCTCTTCCGGATGGCCACGCTTCGAGGTGTAGAGGTGCCGCAGTGCGGCAATGGCTCCGTTCACCGTGTGCAAAAACCAAAAGTTCGCAACATCAAGCTGGCGTGTCCCGGCCTGAAAGACACCGGCCGCATTCTGCGTGCGGGAAAAAAATTTTTGCTTTTCCTGAAGTGTCTCCAGCAATCGCCTCACGATCGCGAGGAGTTGAGGACTCGCCGTAAGTTTCGTACACGGCGGGATGAATTTACTGTCGTAGACAAGGTGCCCGGCTCCGTCACGGCGGACCCGCGCGATGGGGATAGTCAGCAAGGAATCGTCACACTCGGATTCAACCAGAATGCGGATATTCTTCTGCCCAACGCGAACTTCTTTTTCGTCGCTTCCATTATTGATATCTGAGACGGCTCGCTTCACGGCAACGTAGCGAACTGAACCGTTTCTGCCTTCCAGGTCGCAGTTCGCCTGACCCGCTCGCCGCCTTGGAACCGCCAGCATGATCAACATCTCCTGGCTCAGAGGGGAAAACTGCTCGCGGATGTCGCGGGAGTCAGGCAGTTCGTCGGATTCTGGCATGTCGAAGACTAAGCCATCTTCGAAGATGCCATGCGCGCCAAGCAATGCGACGCGGCCATTCTGGATCGCAGATTCGTCGAGCCGGCAGGACACCAGGCCCCAAGGTTCGAACCAACACTGTTCCACGGCGAAGTGGATGGAGTCTTCGAAATACCGGCTTTGCGTCTGGAAGTGGTGCGGGCCGAGATACATTCCCTCGGACCACACAACCCGGGAAAGTGATTTCATAACTCAATCCGCAGGCTTTGCCCGGGTCCCTGGTGAATGAAAATTCGACAACACCACACTGACCCTCAAGTTGAAGGACCGAGGGTAAAAACTGAAGTGATTTGGGAACTGCATCGTATGCGGGTTCTCCTTTACTGTCAAGGACAACCAGAGTAAGCTAGCGGCTCGTACTCCTATGTTAGGCAAGCGCCAAACAGTCGAGGAATAGGTGTCGAACAACGCGAATTCGAATCGAGACGATGACGAGTTCTTTCCCCCAAGAACCGAGGACGAGAAACCCAAAGCTCCGGGTTCGTTTACTCAGTCCTTTATGGGCGGTGGCGCGGGCACGAGTGCATCGGCTGCTTTCGAGTCGGTGAGTCCGAAATCCCCAACCCCCTTTACGGCTCAGTTTGGGAGCACGGATGCATTCGCTCCCATCCGTGATGTTGTGCATTCCGGTTCTGTTCCGGAACCCTTGGACAGAGGGGGTCAACCGCCAACTGGCCTTCCCGAATCGTTCACCACGATGTTCGGATCCAACTCGGCTGCTGGAAGTCAGCCCTCCGAATCCCCGACTGAGGTAACGCGGGTCTTTGATCGTTCGGCCACAACCGCCCCTGCCGCGAAGGAATCAATGCCGAGCGGATTCACGGAAATGTTTGATTCGCAAAGGCCCGCGGCTTCTGTACCTGAACCTCAGAAGCCCACGGCTCTTGTGAGCCCGTTCGAATCTAGGACGGCGGCATCCAAAACGCCGGGATTTACCGAGCTTTTCAAACCACAATCACAAGCTCCCTCAGCACCGGCGGCGCAGCTACCGGTTTCTCCTTTGTCTGCTCAACCGGGAGCCGGGCGATTCACTGAACTGTTCAAGGGCGACTCCACCGCGCCGGGACCGAAGCCAGCTTCAGCACCGACACCTTTCACCGGTTCGGGTGCCGGCGGGTTTACGGAACTCTTCAAGGCACCCTCGGTTTCGGCACAGCCGGCTGCGCCGTCACCTGTCGTGCCGCCAACCACTGAGTCTACGCAAGGCGGCTTTACGCAACTTTTCAAGGGTTCTGCAGCCCCCGCTCGGCCAAGCCCAGTGTCACCAAAGCCTGCCGGGGAACTCACCCAGATGATCTCTGGCGGTCTTACGTCAAAGCCATCTTCGGCTGGTCCTGGAGCTACGCCGCAAGCAGGAGCAACAAGACTGTTCACCGGAGAAAGTGCAGCGCCGGCTATGGCTCCGCTGCCAGCGGGTCCAAGCGAGTACACACGGATCGTAAGTCCTCGTCAATTGAAGGAATTACAGCAGACCCCAGCAGCAAGTACTCCCGCGCCGACGGGACAAGCGCCAGGTTTTCCCGGAGCTCCTCCGATTGCGTGGCCAACCGCTTCGGCACCCTCGATGCCCGGCATCACACCCGCGCCTGCTCAACAGTTAGGTACACCTCCAATGCCCCAAGCCGCTCCACAGTGGCAAGCACCGCAGGTCCAAGCACAGCAAGCTCCGCCTTTCGCATGGCAACCTCCGCAAGTACCGGCTGTGCCGACAGCATTTCCTCCAGCTGTGGCCCCGGTGCCAGTTCCCAAAGCGGAATCGAAGATTCTGACTTACCTGCCGCTCATCATTGGACTCAATGTCCTTTTCTTGATCGCCGTGCTCTTGATCCTGCTCTTTGCGCTAAAGCGCTGACGTCCTACTCGGGTATAACCCTCGTGCCGCGTTTCTTAGGTAATCTAAGGAAGCCGTGATCAGTCTTCCTGTCGTGCCGCCAGGTGCTCCAGTTCCACCAAAACTCTCGCGTCGAGCATTCCTGAAACGGGCTTCGCTCGTGGCGGGGACAGCCGGTTTGGGACTGGCCGATTACGCCTGGGCAATCGAACCGAATGAGATTGACGTCAGGCATGTGACACTCAAGCTTGAACGACTTTCCCCAGCTTTTGACGGCTTCAAGATAGCTCTGCTTTCGGACCTGCATTTCGGTCCATATACGGGTGAGCGGGAAATCGGCGCTGCAGTGGACGCCGTGAACCGCCTGCATCCGGACATGGTTGCGTTACTCGGCGACTTTGTTACTGAGCCTGCGATTGGCGGCAAACGATCCGCTGCGAAAAAAGCTGACCCGTGCGCCAAAGTGCTTGCGCGATTGCAATCCAGGCTTGGATCATTCGCCGTCCTGGGAAATCACGACGCTGTGACGAATCCAAACTTTGTCGCAGAGCAGTTGACCTCTCGCGGCATTTCGCTTCTGCAGAATTCGAATCATGCAATCGAGCAGGATGGAGGCAGGCTCTGGCTCTTGGGCACGAACGATGCTCTCGAGTCGAATTGCGATATCGATGCGGCTGTAGCTAGCGTTCCACAAGGGGAAATCAAGATCCTGTTGGCTCACGAACCCGATATCGTAGACCAGTCAGCGAAGTTAGGAATCGACGTTCAGTTTTCCGGCCATTCTCACGGTGGGCAAGTACGGGCTCCGGGTCTGGCGCCGCTTTATTTGCCTCCGATGGGAATCAAATACTATGAGGGGTACTACCGTGTGGGAGGCTTGCAGTTGTATACCAATCGCGGCATTGGAACTGTAGGACTTCCTTTTCGTTTTCTCTGTCCTCCTGAAGTCACGCTGGTCACTCTTCGTGCGGCGTAGAGATTTTGAGTTGTAACTTATGAAGCACATAGGAATTGTCGCCTGCAGCGCCGAGGGTGCTGCGCTCTGCTATCGGACCATCGCTCAAGTCGCCGAACAGTACGTCGGCGATTACAACCATCCCACAATCACAATGCACTCGATTGCAATGGGCGAGTGGATGCCTGCATTCAACGCCCGCGACTACCGGAAGGTTGGGGAGTTCATGCTGAAGTTGGCCAAAGTGGTTGCGGAAGCTGGAGCCGATTTTGCCATCTGTCCCGACAATTCCTGTCACCTCTCCTGGGAGTATTTCATCGATCGATCGCCGATTCCCTGGCTGCACATCGGCGAGGTTGTGGCAAACGATGCCGAGCGAAGCGGCTGGAAGAAGGCGGGACTACTCGGCACTCGCTTCACCATGAATGGGCCTATGTATCGGGATGTTTTCCGGCGCCACTCCATGGACGTGCTCCCGCCAGTTCCTGAGGATCAGCAGATTATCGATGACGTGATCTGGAGCGAACTCGTCCGCGGCACCTTTCCTGAAACGTCCAGGCTCCGATACAACCAGGTAATCTCACGGCTGAAAGACAAAGGGTGTGACTGCGTAATACTTGGCTGCACCGAGATTCCTCTTTTGGTCAGACCAGACGATTGCCCTCTGCCTACTCTGGATTCGACGCGATTGCTTGCCCAGGCTGCGGTGAAGTATGCGCTCGGAATGGAGGACACATCGGTTCTCGCCTCCTCGGCCGACTGAAGTTTCTATTCGTAGCGCAACGCCTCCATTGGATCGACTGATGATGCGCGCCGTGCAGGCATGAGACATGCAACGGCCGATGCGGCAATCAGCAGAAACGTGACCGCCAACAGTACGAGAGGATTGCGTGAACTGCCTTCTATCCAACTTGCCAGCAGCCGGTTGAGTGCAAGCGCGAGAATGAGTCCCGCCAGAACTCCCGAGCCAACGCTGACCGCCGCCGAGCGAAAGACCATCATGACTACGTCTTCGCGCATGGCGCCCAACGCCATGCGAATTCCGAACTCTCCGGTGCGCTGCGCCACCGTGTAAGACACGACGCTGTAGAGCCCCGTAGCAGCCAATCCCAGGGCGAGTAGTCCAAACAAGGCAAAAAGAAACGCGATCATGTGCTCTCGGGCATATTCCTGCTGATTCTTGATCCATTCTTCGAGGCTCCTCGTTTCCCTGAATGTCTGCTGATCTGGATCGATAGTCTGTATTTGCTGGCGAACCGACCGAAGCAATGCAAGGGGATCGTTATGCGTGCGCACGAGGACTTGCGTCCATACTGGCATCATCACGGTGTAGGGCAAGTAAAACTGCGGCTTAATCGGTTTGCTGAGCCCATCGTCGCGAGCGTCTCCCACCACACCTACAATCTGTATCCAGGAATCGCTTTCTGGAACAGAGAGCTGAAACGGCGGCTCACCTTTCAATTCAGGAATACGGAACTGATTGCCGACGGCGTCCCCGTTTGGGAAATACTGCTGAGCCATAGTCTTGCTGATCACAGCAACGCGCGCCCCGTGAGCAGTTTCGGTCTGATCGAAAATTCTGCCCTGCAGCAAAGGAATGTGCAGTACAGAAAAGTATTCGGGACTGATAAAGTTCAACGCCGCCCGCTGCCGCTCCGCCGAGGGCTTGCCGGAAATCTCAAAGCGCTGCTCCCAACCGTTGTCGGGGGGAGTAGCATTCGTGGAAATGCCAGCAGAAACTACCTCCGGCATCGCGGCAATCTTCTGTCGCAGCTGGTCGAAATAGGTAGCGCGCGCCCGCCAAGTTGTGTAGGTATTGTCGTGAACTGGAATCCCAACTGACATCACGTTGTGCGGATCATAGCCGAGTTCCACGTGCATCATGCGCACGAATGCCTGCATCGCCGCTCCGGCCGAAGCAAGCAGCAGCAGAGTCAACGCCATTTGTCCAGCAATCAAGCCGGTGTGCATGCGCCGGCCTTTGACGCCGGCGGTCATCTTGCGTGTACTTGATTGCATGACCTGTGCGATATCAGGACGAGAAGATCGCAGCGCGGGTGCGATTCCGAACGCGATTCCAGTCAACAGCGCGAGACCGGCGCTGAATACGAGCACCGGAAGATTCATCTTGATGGCAGCTTCGTGCGGGAATGAAAACGCGGGGAGCCACTTAACAATGACCGCCAGCAGTCCATATCCGACCAGAACACCCAGCAGAGTGCCAGTAAAGGAGAGGAGTAACGACTCGGTCAGGAGCTGACGGAGAATTCTGCTGCCGGCAGCGCCGATCGCTGATCTCACGGCCATTTCATGCTGACGGGTAGTTCCCCGAGCCAACAACAGGATAGACACGTTGCCACAGCCAATCAGCAACAGCAACGCAACCGCAATGAAGAGCAGGCGGAGCGTTCCTCCCAACCGTTCGATGAATTGATCGTTAAGTCCTTGAATCGCCGTCTTGAACTGTTCTGGAAAATGCTTTGGCGTTTCCTTCGCAAACTGCTCCAACAGAATCTGGAACTCCGCATTTGCCGCGGCGTGACTCACTCCAGGCTTCAGCCTGACCTGAGGCATCACTGTTCGCGCTGGATCATTGGTGAATTTCCACGGCAGATACACGTCTCCGTCGCCCCAGGTAAAGCGCGGAGGAGCAACTCCGACCACGGCGTAAGACTTATGCGTTAACTGAATCGTCTTGCCGACCACGCCCGGATCGGCGTTGTAGTGGCGTATCCAAAACTGGTATCCCAGCACTGCGACCGGCTGCGGATCCTGACCTTCGGGCGCATCCGTCGGAAGCAGGCCACGACCGAACAGCATCGGAACGCCAAAATGGTTGAAGGCGTTCCCAGTGAAATAAATAGCAGTGAGGTCTTCAGGCAGATCGCCACCGGTCGTCGTGAGATTCCACTCGTCCATCCCGGAAACGCTCTCGACTGAATTCGCTTTGCGAAATTCCTGCAGCTGCGGTCCCGTGAAGCTAATCCATCGCGGGTTCCCACCTTTGTCCTTCACAACGAGATGAACCATGCGATCCGAGTTCGCGTAAGGATACGGATTCACTAAGACGGCGTACACGACACTGAACACCGCACAGGTAGCGCCGATTCCCAGCGCAAGAGAAAGAATCGCGACGATCGCAAATCCAGGTGAGGTGCGCAACTGCCGCAGAGCAAAGCGGAGGTCTTGAATCAACGCTTGCATAATGTCTCCCGTCGTGAGACCCGAGATGGAATGGGCAAGTGTTAGACCGAAAAGAGCAGGAAAGGTTGGACCTGTTTTTCGCGATTATGCTGATCGTTCAACAAGGGTCCGATTTCACCTTGTCCGAACTGGAATGACATCTGCAATGCGCTTCACGAGTGTTCGCCTGCGAACAGTGCGGCTTGAACCGAAAACTGATGGAACGGCCCACAACACGAGGATGAAGGGAGGCTGGAGCGGGATGAAGCTCAACCGCTTTCGCAAGATTTTTGCCACTCTCGGCGGTTATTGCGTTGGATCCATGACGAGAGACATTGTTTGCCTATGGATCATCCTCCGCTGGGCGCGTTCGCCCGGCTCTCCACGTCCTGCAGATGAGAGTTCGGTTCCCCTCAGCAATAGGGTGAGCTTGCAGCGGCTCCACTAACAACAGTCACTCCCTCCGGATTTACTCGAAAAGGAAGTACGCGGCCTCCATTCTTGCGAATGGCTTCGGCAACATTTTCGTGGCTGCCTTCGCGCACGAACAACACGAAGCAGCCACCACCACCTGCGCCGCAGACTTTTGCGGCTAATGCGCCTTTGCGCTTTGCGACGGCGATGAGCTTGTCAATCAATGGCGTCGTGATACCCGGTGCATTGGTGCGGCGGAGCTTCCATTCTTCGCCAAGTAACCGGGAAACGTCGTCCCACCTTCCTGATTCGAGTGCGGCGTGCATCTCGCGCGCGATCGCGCCAATTTGCTCGAAATTGCGGAAGACTCGTTTGTCACCGTTTATATGAGCTTTAAATACTTCCCAGTTATTGATGCCTGACTGGCGCGGTGCTCCGGTGTACACGAGAACAAACCTTGACTCGATATCTTCGGGCGCGACCGCGATTGATTGGCGGTGAATGCCGTCAGGGTCGAGGTGAATCGCGTTCACTCCGCCGTAAAGCGCGGGGTAGTAGTCCTGACATCCCGTAGGAACCTTGATCAATTGCGCTTCGACGTTCTGAGCAATCACGCGAATCTGCTCTCGATCGAGCGTGCGCCCGCTGTATCGAGCCAGCGCCGCCACTGTGGCGACCATCAGCGCTGAAGATCCTGAAATGCCTGCACCGGCGGGAGATTCGGAGTTGGTCTGGAGGGTGAATCCACGCCCATTTACTGGACCATCCGGCAAAAAGAAGCGCACCAGATGCTCAGCCAAGTGATGCTTTGTTGTCCTGGCGCGGCAAAACTCGTCGAAGTTCCTGAAATGATCCTCGCGACCGGTATCGATCGACTTGAAGTGAATCGCTTCATCATTACTCGGAATAATCTGGCAGCGGGTGAGTATGTTCACGGCAAAATTCACCGTCACTGCACCAGGATGGAAGAGATAGAGCGGCCAAAGATCGAGCGTACTGCCAGCCAAGTCCACACGACAGGACGCGTGAGCAACGATCGTGTCACTCTTGTTCGGCTGAGCTGAAGGGCGCGGAGATTTCGGCATCAGCTCTCGGTGAAGAACTGCGCGATATTGCGAAACTTGTTGTAGCGCGATTCGAGTAAGCGATCGGGCGGCATTGATTTGAGCTCTTTCAGATTACGTTGAAGAGCTTCGTCGACCAATGCGGCCGCGCCATCCACATCGGTGTGAGCGCCGCCATCGGGCTCGGGAACAATTCCGTCGATGCATTGCAAGTCTTGAAGATCCGTAGCGGTAATCTTCATTGCCTGCGCTGCAACTTCTTTCTTAGTGGCGTCGCGCCACATGATCGACGCGCAACCCTCCGGTGAAATCACGGAATAGATTGCATTCTCCAACATCAGCACGCGATCTGCGACAGCGATGGCGAGCGCGCCGCCGCTTCCGCCTTCGCCGGTGATGATCGCGATCGTAGGAACTCGCAAGCGCGCCATCTCTCGCAGGTTGAGCGCGATAGCTTCGCCTTGGCCGCGCTCCTCCGCTCCCAATCCGGGATACGCTCCAGGAATGTCGATGAAACTGATGATCGGGCGCTTGAACTTTTCCGCCAGCTTCATCGCGCGCAGCGCCTTGCGGTAGCCTTCAGGATTAGCCATGCCGAAGTTGCGCTGAACGCGTTGCTTCGCATCCCGACCTTTCTGCGTTCCCAGCAGCAATACTTCGTCGCCGTGAAAACGGGCCATCCCGCAGAGCAGCGCTGGATCGTCAGCAAACCGCCGGTCGCCGTGAATTTCGCTCCAGTCGGAAAAGATGCGCTCGACGTAGTCGAGGAAATAGGGTCGCTGTGCGTGCCGCGCAAGTTCGGTTTTCTGCCAGGCTGTGTTCACGGAGTCGAACTGCCGGCGCAGGCTCTCGACTTGCCGGTGGAGTTCGTACAGCTGCTGCTTGGTTTCGAGATCAGCCCCGGAAATGGTTTCCAAGTGCGAGATCTGCCTCTCAATGTGCTCGATGTCTTTTCTGGCTCTAGTAGCTGCGTCCATGAATGGGGAGGGCTGAGGGCGAGAGACGATCAGTCGACGACCTGAACGCTGCCACGACCGCAGAGTTCCTCTGCGCGTGAAATAAAAAGCCGATCAGCTTGAACATTATAGCCGTCAGCTTCCATCACCACCATGAAATCACCCGGACGTTCCAAATTGAACAGCACCTTGGCTTCTCCCCGGCGATCGCGAAACAGGGTGTGCAGGGCATCTACCGTTTCTGGCAGCGCATTATCGAGGGGCAAGCGAATGCGCAGCGATCGCGGAAGCTTTGGCTTAACTTCGTCGAGCGATGATATCTGCGAAATTGCCAGCTTGGGATTTGCCCCTTCTTCCACGCGGACCGTCCCGTGGACGAATACCGGCACTTCCATCTTCAGCTTTTCAGCCAGCCGCTTGTAGGCTTCAGGAAAAACGATTGCCTCGACCGATCCAGCCATGTCTTCGAGAACCGCTTGCGCATACAGATCTCCTTTGCGCGACTTGATCACACGCACGCCCGAGATAATGCCGGCAGTGGGAATTTCGTCTTTGCCGGTTCCCTGCTTCATCGCGCCAATCGCAGCGGTATCCAGGTATCCGCTGAAGTTCATGAGCTTGTCGCGATACTTTTCCATCGGATGTCCGGTGATAAAGAACCCAAGAATCTCCTTTTCGGCCGTAAGACGCTGGTGTTCGTCCCATTCTGGAACATCCGGCAGACGGTCCGTCTGTTGCGGCATATCCGAGGCAAACACGCCGAAGAGTCCATGCTGGCCGAACTCTGCATCGCGCTGCGCTTTCTGGCCTCGTTCGATCGCACGATCCAGTCCAGCCATGAGTTGCGCACGCGTGCCCAGCGAATCCACAGCACCGCTCTTGACTAGTGACTCCAGCACACGTTTGTTCAGGAGCCGCAGGTCGATCTTTTCGCAAAACTCGAAAACCGAGGAAAACTTCTTGACCTCAGCGCGGGCCTGAATGATTGAGTCGATGGCATTGCGGCCGACATTTTTCACTGCGGCAAGTCCAAAGCGGATGGCTTCGCCGTGCGGCGTGAAATTAGCGTCGCTGAAGTTGATATCCGGCGGCTCAACCGGAATCCCCATCTCTCGGCATTCATTGATGTACTTCACCACGTCATCGGTGCTACCCGCCTGTGACGTCAGCAGCGCAGCCATGAACTCGACAGGATAATGGGTCTTTAAATACGCGGTTTGAAACGCAAGCAGAGCGTACGCGGCAGAGTGAGATTTGTTAAAGCCATATCCGGCGAACTGCTCCATCAGGTCGAAGATCTTTACGATCTTCTTCTCGGGGAAGCCGCGCTCGACGGCACCCTTCACAAAGCGGTCGCGCTGCTTGGCCATTTCCTCCGGATTCTTCTTGCCCATGGCACGGCGCAGGAGATCGGCTTCACCGAGTGAATATCCAGCCAACCGGTTGGCGATTTGCATCACCTGTTCCTGATAGACAATGACGCCCAGCGTCTCCTTCAGGATCTCTTCGAGTTCCGGCAGTTCATACTCAACTTTGCGACGACCATGCTTGCGCTCGATGAAGTCGTCGATCATGCCACCCTGAATTGGTCCGGGACGATACAGCGCGTTTAGAGCCGTGAGATCTTCAACGGCCGTGGGCTGGTAACGGCGCAGCACATCGCGCATGCCCTGAGATTCAAACTGGAATACACCGGAGGTGAGTCCAGTGTGAAACACCTTTTGGTAAGTCAACGAGTCGGTGAGCGGCAGCGCCAGCAAGTCGAGCTTAGTGTCGCAGGATTGCTCGATTAGTCGCAGCGCATCCTCAAGGATGGTGAGTGTGGTGAGCCCAAGAAAATCCATCTTGAGCAGACCGATCTTCTCGATTGCCTTCATGTCGAAGGCGGTAACAATTTCGTCGTTCTTTGTCTTATGGAGGGGGACAAGGTCAGTAAGCGGCTGCGGCGATATCACGACACCGGCGGCGTGAACTCCGGAGTTACGAACCAATCCTTCCAGCCTGCAGGCAATGTCGATCAACTCTTTTACCTGAATTTCATTCTCATACGCCTGCTGCAAAGGAGGAGAATCCGCCAGCGCCTGTTCGATGCTGATGTTCAGCGTGTTGGGAACCATTTTGGCGATGCGATCCACATCGCCGTAAGGAATGTCCATCGCCCGGCCAACATCTTTGATCGCGGCCTTCGCGGCCATCGTGCCGAAGGTGATGATCTGCGCCACCTGCTCACGTCCGTACTTACGCGTCACATAGTCGATGACCTCGCCGCGGCGGTTCATGCAGAAATCGATGTCGATATCGGGCATCGAAACGCGTTCCGGATTCAGGAATCGCTCGAAAAGCAGCTCGTTTTGCAGAGGATCGATATCGGTGATCCCCATGGCGAATGAGACAAGCGAACCAGCAGCAGAACCACGCCCCGGCCCAACTGGAATATGGTTTTCTTTTGCATAGCGAATGAAGTCCCAGACGATCAGGAAGTATCCGGAGAACTTCATCTGCTTGATGCAATCGATTTCGCGTGAGAGGCGCTGCTCGTAATCGCTGATCGATTTTCTTAGTTCGCCCTTCGCCTGCAGAGCGCGAATCATCTCCACGCGTTTTGCGAATCCCTGGCGGCAGACATGTTCGAAATAGCTATCGAGGTCTTCGCCTGGAGGAACATCGAACTTCGGAAACGGATTCTTGACCTTGTCAATCTTCGCGTTGCAACGTTCGGCGATCGCCAGGGTGCGCTTGAGCGCGTCTGGAATCTCGCCGAAGATGCGTTGCATTTCATCGGCTGACTTTACGTAGAACTGATCACTGTCGAACTTGAACCGCTTCTCATCGTGGATAGAGGAAGCGGTTTGCACACAGAGCAGAACTTCATGCGCGTAAGAATCCTCGCCGCAAATGTAGTGGCTGTCATTCGTAGCGACTAAGGGAATATCGAGGGCTTTTTCGAGCCGCAGCAGATCTGGACGAATCTGCTTCTCAAGTGGAAGACCTTGGTCCTGAATCTCAAGGAAGAAGTTTCCGCGACCAAAAATGTCGCTGTAAGTCCCTGCTGTTTGTCTGGCAGCCTCATATTTTCCAGCCATCAGGTTCTCGCAGAGCTCTCCTGCAAGACAGCCCGACAACCCGATAAGTCCTTTTGCGTGCTGAGCAAGAAACTTCTTGCTCACCCGCGGCTTGTAATACATGCCATTCAGAGAGGCCTCGGAGGTGATCTTCACCAGGTTGCGATAGCCTTCGTCGGTCTCGGCAAGGACGAGCAGATGGTTGTATTCATCGCCCTCAGGAGCGGCGCGATGGTCTTCCTTCTTGCAAACGTAAAGTTCGCAGCCAATGATCGGCTTTACGCCCGTCTTGGTCGCCGCGTCGTAGAAGGCAACAGCACCAAAAATGTTGCCATGATCGGTCATGGCCACGGATTTCTGGCCAATCTCGGCTACCCGCTTGACCAATTTGTCGACATCGCAGGCCCCGTCCAGCAACGAATAGTCGGTATGAAGATGGAGGTGGGCAAACTCAGACATCGCAGGTAGGTTCGTCATTTCGATTCTAATCGGACATAGATTCGTAACACGCTGAGGATTTCACGGTCCTCGCGTGGAAAACGAGTCCAAGAGAACGCTAAATATTTCGCCAGCTTCTAGGTGTGTAGAACACGCTGCCGGGCGGTACTTGCCTTAGCTGTTTGCAATTAAGTCCGTGTTTCTCCCTCCCCCTCCCACTTCCACTTCTCGGCAAAATCGCACTGTTAAAAGACTTAGCTCACTTTCTCGCCGATTTCTCATGGGCGATAACGCAAGATCTTCCGGTTTAGGCATGGTCGAAACGCAACATCTTGCGGTGCATCTTGTCGCCGCTCTCGACCTCTGCCAACCGTTCTTCCATTTACCAGCGCCTTGCCAATTGGGCAGTGACGATCACATGAGCCCACGAGCAGTATTCTCCATTTGTTCGCCTCTTAGCGATTATACAGAATCATGATCCCAGCGGCGAGGCAAAAAGACCCTTGGGGCTTGGGCTCGCAAAGGGCACGTACAAAACTGCCGGGTGGCGATAAGCGAGGATCTGGAACTGCGAGTGGTTTTCAAATTGGCCATGAGGGAATCCGCGGGATGTGGACGTTCCAATCGCCACAAAAAAAAGAGGCCCCTTTTTTGCTGGTGCCTCCTTATCCTTGATTGGCAGTGAGCGACTTACTGCGCGCAGTTTGCCTTTTGCGGCGCTGATGGTCCGGTGAGAACAGTTGTATCGGGATAGCTGTATGCACCACCGAGAGCATCGGACGGCTGCTGGAATTCAAACCACTGCAGCAGAGCTTCGTTCTGCGGATGATAGGTAAAGCCGTTCATCGTGATTGGGAACGTGGCCTTCGCCAGTCCCTCGATCACGTCTCCGGTTTCGAGATTGTTTTGGCATAGGCCATTGGGAGCCTTCCACCAGGGAGTGATATTGTTCGTTCCGATGGCTGCAACGAACGGATCGTTGTAGGCTTCGGCGATCTCGTGGCTGAGCGCAGTTATGTCCGTGAAACTGTTGCCGAATAGTCCTGGCGATATCCAGCTTGAATAATCGGTCACATAGAGCTTGAACTGATTCCCGTTGCTGGCATCGCCGGGTTCGACATCAAAAGTATGAAATCCCAAAACACAACAATTGGCCCTCGTGCCAAAGTACAGGAACGTGTTAGGGAACAAGAAGCTCGACATGTCTTTCGTTGTCATTTCTCCAGCATGCTCTGCAGCGCCTACCGGAGTAGTAGTGTCCGCGTCAGTGGCAGGGAACAACAGATTTGCGAAGACATCGATATCCGCCAGGATGAAGCGACAGCACGTCCCGTTCGCGTTCAGTGCGAATTGATAGTTGCAATGTCCGGGCTTCGGAGGATTTCCGACCATTTGTCCGCAATTTGGATCCTGATTAATGGCCATAGTCCTCATGGTTTTTACGCTTGGTACTAGGAGGGTGTGCCAGTCTGACTTTGCCCGATTGAAGTACTCAGCTCTCTGGACAGCATCGGTGAACTGGGTTGGCACGTCGCTGCTCATGTAGCTGAAGTTCTGGAACACCGGTGAGTTGATGGTGGGCGCAACAAAGGGTGTCGGGTCCGACAGGAGGCGGTTGGTACCGTTAAACCGAGGATTGCCGTTTGCATCTCGCAGATCAACAGCCACTGGGACAACCGGCGCGTTGATTAGAGTTGTACCGCCCAACTGCGGCGGATTGCCGACGGTGTTGAAATACCAGTGATTATTCGGATTGCCGTTCGAGTCGAAGCCGTCGACGAAGTAGTGGCCGTTGAAATTGGCGAGCGAGTCGATCCCAAAAATTCCAAAACGGGCGTGCGCTTGCCCATTCTGATGTCCTCGAGGCGCTATAGCAGCAGTTCTCGGGTGGGATCCGGCCAGGAAATCATCGTTGGAAATTACATCAAGCTCCTGCGCAACGCTTGTGCCGATGGCAAAAACAATGAGCACTGCGCACGAGAGACATGCAGTAAATCGGGAAGCAATTCTCATACAGATTGAGTCTCCTAAAGACGAGGTGAGTAGGGAGCAACTCACAATACGCTGGTACAAGATGGGAGTAAACAGCCATGTCATACGCAAGCGGGATAAACAGGCACTCTTTACGAAACTTTGCATTCAGGCGTGTGAAAACGATTGCGCATTCGCTGCAAGTCTATGCTGTGGAGTGATTTCACAGGATTCGACCGATGAAGACTGCATTCGAGGTCGTTATTATCGAGGCCCAATTCGGAATATCGGTGAGGCCCGGTGATCCGGGTTAGCTGCATTCGTTTCCCGAGGTAGTTTTTGCTCAGGCCTTGGAGAAAAAGGCGCCGAAGATCTCGGCGCCTTCGTGAGGACTAACTTCTCGAAACATTTACTGCGGGCACGGTATTGCCGAATGCGGCAGAGTCGTCTCGTCTGGGAAGCTAAATGCTCCGTCGATGGCGTTCGAAGTCGGTCCCATCTCAAACCATTGCAGCAACGGAATGACTTGAGGATGGTAGACGAACGTCTGACCCTTTTCCTTGATGGCGACTGGAATAGACGCAACCGGTAGAGTTTCGATCGGGTCGCCCTCTTCCAAATTGGCCTGACACATCTTGGAATTCGCGGGCACACCGGCGAACTGCCAGGAGGCCGTTGCATTGTCCACAAACGGATCCGCAAAAGCTTCGGATATCTCGTGCGACAGAGCTGTAACGTCCTGGAAGCCTCCACCGAATAGTCCGGGAGAGATCCAGCTCGCGTATTCCGCAACGAAGCGAGGTTGCGGAACTGCACTCGAATCGCGGAAATAGGTATGGAAACCGAGAACGCAGCAACTTCCCCGAATTAGCGGATTAGTCGTGTTAAGCGAGTAGAGATACGTATTGGGCAACATCAGCGTGCTCAAGGCATCTGTAGTGAAGTTCCCGTTGTTGATTTCGTTTATAAACCCGTTGCTGAATAACGAGTTGAAAAGCAGATTCAGCATCAGGACGAACCTGCTGCCATCGGAAGCAATTCCGCTTTGGTAGGCGAGTGCCTGCACGATATTGCCATTCGCGAGACGGACACTCACAAATTTGGGGACAGTAAAGGTTACGCGGTCTACGATGTTTGGAACCAGTGTTGTATGCCAATTTGGAGCCATCCGGTTAAAGAACTGAGCTCGATGTACAGCGTCGGCATATTGAATCTGGTTTCCCGATCGGTAGTTTATGAAGTTGAAGTCTGGCGACTGGAGCGTAAGGCTCTCGAAGGGAGCGAACGGTACAGTAGCGAAAAGGGTACCGTCGGGATTCAGCAAATTCAAAGAGACGGTTGCGATGGGGGCAGGAATGTTGGTTTTCCCTCCAACAAGAGGGTGATTTCCGATCATGGTAAAGCGAAACAGCTTACCGAGACTTGGTCCTGCTTGCGTAATAAAGGCGCCATCGAATGTAACCAGGCTGTCCATTCCATCAATTGTGGAGGTGTCGGTTCGAACGGCTCTGGCGCTGCTACCCGGGCCGGGACCCTGTCCGCCTGCAGCATTGTTTTCGAGTAATCCTGTGGTTGCGTCGAAGACCGAATCCGAACCAATGGTCACCTGTGACGCTTGATTTATGTCAATTGGGCTTACGTCGGCATAGCCGGCTGTGCTACCCGCCAGGGACGCTGCCGAGTCGTTCGTTTGCGCGACACCAGCCATTGTCAAGGCCAGTACAGACAGAGACGAAGTGAGAAAACGTACAGAAAGTTTCATCCATTAACTCCAAAGCTCAGATCCAGAGCTGAATCTGGCCGAAGCAACATACGCTACTCTACTTTCCATGTAAACAATCTCGTTGCAGCAATGCGACTTTTTATCCCAATCTTGTGCATTTCGTATCTAAAGGCCACTTACCTGACCTCGCCCGGATAGCGCAAAAGTTTGCACACGCCCACTACTTGTGAGGAGCATTTGCACAACAATCATCCAGAAACCAGTGTGTTGAACTGAAGTCGGATTCCGCTCTTCCGATTTGTCGATGACCGCTTTTGCTCGTTAACAGGTGTTAACGCAGATCGGCTACGGAAGGGGTTATTTTCGCTTTTTGGCGACAGGCTTCTTGGCGGCCGGCTTTGGCTTGGCCTTTGGCTTCGATGCGGTTTTGGTGGGTTTCTTTGCTGCAGCCTTCTTTGCCTCCGGCTTCGCATGCGGAGCCGGCGCCGGTTTTTCGGGGGACTTTCCCGAAACGGGCTTGTGCAGCGCAGCTTTCTCTGTGGTGGCTTGTGCGGGGGACGTCTTAGCTGCCGCAACTTCCCTTTTCGGCGCTTTCGTTTTGCTGTCAGTCTTTGCTACCGAGGAGCCAGCAGCCGCACCCTGCGCTGCCTGGTCAGGTGCAGGAGCAGCGGGGACTGCTGCTGCTGCAGCGGCTTTCTTTTTCCCTCGGCCACGCCGGGTAGGAGTTGGGGGCGCGACCGGCAATGGCGGCGAATGTGGCTCGAGATACTTGACGATCTCGGCTTCGTTCTTAAGCTTGCCGTCGAGCATCATGAGGAACATTTCGTCTAGCAGCTTCTGATAGACAGGCAACTCCTGAGTGATGCGCATCTCCGCCATCTTTTGCAACGGCATTTTCTGGCGATACTGCGGCCACTTGGTCAGGAACGCTTTAATCTTCTGTTCAACTGCTGATTGCCGTGTTGACACGTCGAGAAACAGAATCAATTCGGGACGCGTGGACATCAGCAGCTTCCACGTGGCGGAAGGGGCGGCATACTCCTTGGACAACAACTGCTTGGCCAAATCTTTGGCGTGGTCTTCAATCTTTTGCCACTGCTCGACAAAATGGTGACGTGGCACAAGCTTCTCCATCGCATGCACGTCTTTGTCCGACATTTTGTGCGTCAGGAAGTACATGCGCGCCGCGGCCGGATCGGATTGAACTCCGATATCGGTCAACTGCTGCCGCGTCTTCTGCAGGGCCGTGAGTCCCGCGACATCGACCTTCGCAATGCTCCAAGACGGGAAGAGGATTTTCATCCAATCTTCTTTCTCGAAGGCCTTCATGACCGCAACCGGATCGTCCTCGTGCGCGATTTGTTCGATCTCGTAGCCGATTGCCCGGTTGGAAATGTTTTCGAGATAGTTGCCTTCCTTGGCCGCGTCAAAACGCGCTTGCGTTCGTTCTTCCAGCGTCCAATGGAAGCGCGTCATGAGGCGAACTGCTCGGAGCATGCGTGATGGTTCTTCGAGGAAGGCATAGTTCTGAAGAATGCGCAGGTGTTTGGCTTCGAGATCGGCGACTCCGTTGAACGGATCCATCAACAATCCGCGTGAACCTGGATTCAACGAAAGCGCCATCGCATTTACAGTGAAGTCGCGCCGGCGCAGATCTTCATTGATCGTCTCGAACGTTACTTCGGGCTTCCCCGGCTTGGGGTAGCTTTCCGAACGAGCGCTCGCGATCTCTGTCCGAACATGATTGGGAAAAAGCACGTAGAGAATGCGGAGATCCTCATCCTCTCCTTGGATAATCGCTCCGATCTTCTCGAGATCCTTCCGGAGCTTGTGAACATTTCCCTGGACGGTGAAGTCGAGATCACGAATCGCGAATCCGCTGATGATGTCGCGCACCGCACCGCCAGTGAGATAGACGTTCATCTCGTGGGAGCGGGCGATTTCCAGCACTTGTCCGACAACCTGGAGCTGCGCCGGTGATAACCGGCTCTCCATCATGTATATGTAATCAGCCATTCTGGTGTTGCTTGTCCCTGGACGGCAGGATGTTCACAGCGAGCCAAAAGCCCAGACTGTCAGCCCGGGAAGGACGTGCTTGGGACTGCCAGGCCCGGATACCGTAAGCCAATAAGTATCTCCAATACAGGTACTTAGCCTGAAGCAGGCCTTGAAAGGTCACGGCAAACCTAGAACAATATCACAGCAGTTAACAAGTTGGCTACTGCCGGCCCCGTAACGGTAAACCACACTGGTAAACATGCGAGAATCGCGGTTCCAGAGCTGACGTCTCATGCCCTCGACTCACAAGAAAGTCATCGTTCGCAAAATGGATCGCGATAGCCTGACTGGCTATGTGGCGTCGAAGTTCATTGCGGATGGCAGGCTGGAGTTGCTAACGCAGTCCGGCAAAGTGATCTTCATCGATCTTCGGGAGGTGAAAGGCGTTTACTTCGTCCGCGACTTTGGCGATGCCGAGTCGTTGGGACGCAAGACCTTCACCAGCCGTCCACGTAGCGAGGGTTTGTGGGTAAGGATCGAGTTCGCCGACAACGATGTTCTCGAAGGCCTGATGCCAAATGACCTCACTCTTCTCGAAGGAGACGGATACTTCGTCATTCCTCCCGACACGCGATCAAACACGCAGCGCATCTTCGTGCCACGTTCAGCTTTGTCTTCCCTAACAGTACTTGCCGTGATCGGTGGAGGTATACGTCGTAGGAAAGAAGAGAAGGATACGGGCCAGGTGGCGATGTTCGACGAAGAAGCGGCTGGCTCCTAAGAGCAAAACACGACACGGATTGCACGGATTTTACGGATTGCACGGATTTTACGGATTACACGGATTTTCAAGGGAGTGTAGAATGCTCGGGCGATGAAACACGAGGTTCTCACCCAACAATTGATAGGGATTTTCTACGACGTATACAACGAGCTTGGCCATGGATTTCTTGAAAGCATTTATCAGAAGGCTTACACCCATATGCATTGCAGCAGGCGGGACTGAAATTCGCGCAGCAATTCCCGATCAACGTGAGCTTTCGCGGAGTCTCGTTGGGTGAATTCCGGGCTGATCTGGTCGTGGAATCTCTTGTCATCGTGGAATTGAAAGCCGTGCAGGTACTCGAGTCCGCCCACGAACGCCAGATCACGAACTACTTGAAAGCGACGCAGTTCGAAGTAGGACTGCTCTTTAACTTCGGTCCCAAAGCGCAGGTCAGGCGTCTCATTTTCGACAACGAACGAAAAGTGGCTAGAGCAGCCGCAGCCGGATCCCCTTTGGCCTCCGCGTAATCCGTAAAATCCGTGCAATCCGTGTCGTGTTTTGCTTTTCCCCCGCTCCTACTAGAATTGCGCCCATGAAACTGCATGAATTAGCGCAGCGTCTTGGGGGAAAGCTGGAAAATGCGACTGATAACCCCACCGTAACGGGCGTCACAGGGATAGAGGAAGCCTCTCCGGGACAAGTCACATTTATCTCGAACCCTAAGTACGCTGGGATGGCGCGCTCCACGCGGGCGTCATTGATAATTGTGGGCAACGACTTCCCCGACCTGCCTCGTCCCTTGCTCCGCCACGAGAATCCGTATTTGGCATTCGCACGTGCGATCGAGCTCTTTCATCCCCAGGACGAGCACGTTCCGGGCGTGCACAAGACGGCTGTGATTCATCCGTCAGCCAGGATTGGAAAAGACGCATCAATCGGGGCGTATGTCGTGGTTGAACACGACGTCCAGATCGGGAGTCACTGTACCCTGCTTGCTCACGTCGTCATCTATCCCGGTGCGCGCATCGGCGATAACTTCTTTGCTCATGCCCACGCCGTCGTGCGTGAGAATTGCGTGCTTGGAGACAACGTGATCCTTCAGAATGGCGCCGTGGTCGGATCAGATGGATTTGGCTTCGCGAAAGACGACAACGGGGAGTGGCACAAGATTATGCAATCCGGGCCAACCGTAATCGAAGACAACGTGGAAATTCAAGCAAACGCCTGCATCGATCGCGCCAGCGTGGGGGAAACTCGAATTGGACGCGGCTCGAAAGTCGACAACCTGGTCCAAGTCGGCCATGGATCCAAAGTCGGAAAGCGCACGCTGCTTTGCGCTCAAGTTGGACTTGCCGGATCCACGCATATCGGCAATGACGTGATTCTCGCAGGACAGGTGGGCGTTGCCGGTCATTGTTCCATCGGCGATAAAGTCATCGCCACTGCTCAGACCGGCATTCCCAACGACGTGGAGGCCGGAAAAATCGTCAGCGGATATCCCGCTATCGACAATCGCCAATGGCTGCGTGCAGTAGCGGTTTTCAGCCGCCTGCCGGAGCTTGCGAGGAGCCTGCGCTCAGCCAAAAAGAGCCCCGCGCGCGAAGAGACAGCTATCGAATAGACTCTTACCGAAGCGCTCGCATCCAACCCGTAGAGGTGAGTAGCTGGATGGATGGACCGGGACAATCCCTCACGACCATGGACGAAAAGAAGCCAGCAACCGAGCGAGGTCCGATTCGTGTGCTTCTCCTCGACGATCACATCGATAACCTCATCCTGCGGTCCGCCATATTGCGCAAGCATGGCTACGAAGCCATCAAAGCCTCAACCATTGACGAAGCTGAGGCTCACTTGCACGACGCCGATATCGCGGTGCTTGACTACCATCTCGGCGCCGGGCAATTCGGAACCGAAGTGGCCAACACGCTTCGCGAAAAGCGTCCTCAGGTACCGATCATCATTCTTTCGGCAACGCTCGAACGCAAGTTTGGCGGCGTGGAAGACATGCACCTCCTGAAGGGCTACAGCTCGGTCGACGATCTGCTCGCGGCTCTTCGTTCGTTTGAGGCCAAGCGGCACGGAAAGCCCGTCGTGGTTGATGCGCGCGACTTTTATTACTCGCGTATCAACATGGCGATGGGAGACGATGTTGTGCTCGAGATCATGGATCGCGACGGAAATTGGCAGTATGTGAATGACACTCTGGCCAAGCTACTCGAGAAGAAACGATCATGGTTCATCGGCAAGAACCTGTTTCATGAATTTCCCGAACTCGGAGAGGAGTGGCAGGAGATCATTCGCACGGTCGCCGACACGCGTGAAACTTACATCGACCGCACCTTTCGTGGCCTTCCCCTACCCAAGAAAAGTCCGCGTTACATTTGGAATGTGCTGGTCTTCTCGCTCAAGCTGCACGACAATCGCAACGGCGCCGTGCTAAGCGCTCGTATTCTCGAGCGGAGAGATCCGTTGAAGATGCCTGACCCAACGAGCGCATAAACCCTGAACGCACCTTGAGATCGAAGACCGCCATCATTTTTGTCTTGTCTGCAGTCATCGCGAACATTATCGCGTGTCGCTCCCGTGGTATTGACGTTACCATTCTCAACGATGGGCAGACCACGATCCGGAACGTGGAATTCGATTATCCGGGTGCCGCCTTTGGAACCGGAACCATCGCTCCCGGCGCTTCCTTCTCATATCGCATCAAGCCGCTCTCGCGCGGCGAAGTCACCCTCAGCTTTGAGCAAGGAGACGGAAAGACGTTTAAGCAGAAGGGGCCAACCGTAGTAGCCAACGAGGACGGCCGATTGGTCATAGTCGTCGAACAAGACGCCGCCAAACAATGGCGCATGCGAGTCGAGCAGCAGTGATCACGTATTCCCTTCACTAATGGCGACAGCCAACGACCATCGCTGGGTTGTTGCTTTCGCAGGCGCACGAGATTCATATCAGGTTCCCATTGCCCTGCGTGAATCTGGATTGCTGCAGACTCTGGTGACAGACTTCTATGCGCCTTTCGATCGAGAGCTGTTCGGTCGCGCCACGAAACTCCTGCCAATATCGATACGCGCAAAACTCGGCAGGCGTTTTAATCCGGCATTACCGTCGGGATTCGTAGAGTCTCACCTCAATTACGCAATCAAGAATTGGTGGGATCCTGAAGGCTGGATGCATCGTGTCGGGCAGCTCGGTGAACGTGCGGGACAGATCGCAGCTACCGAGCATTGCTCGATTTTCTCGTACGCGCATGTGGCCACCTCTGCGTTCTCTACTGCCGGCCCCAATAGACGAGTGCTGATGCAGATGCAGCCTCATCCGGCCGCCGTGAAGTCTGCCTTACTGACTGATGAGTTCTTGCCGGAGTTTCAGGACCAAATCAGGAATGAGGTCACTTGGCCGCAAGAGGTATTTGAAACGTTTTCGAGAGAGCCAGGTCAAGCCGATCTGTGCATTGTTGCATCAAGCTATACGCGTAAAACGCTGGCCGAGAACGGTGTGAGCTCGGATCGAGTTTCTGTCATTCCTTACGGAGTCGATCTCGAGTTCTTTTGCCCAGGGAGTTCTCAACGAGACAGATTCTCAGTACTTTTCGTGGGCCAGGTATGCCGGCAAAAGGGTTTGCATTATTTATTAGAGGCGTGGCGTCGCCTCGATCTGCGAAATACCGAACTGCGCATTGTGGGGCGCTTCCCTCGTTACAAAGGCATTGTCACTAATTACGCACAGGTGGCGCGGTTTCTCGGCCCATTAGAGTGGATCGGGCTTCGCGAGGAGTATCGCCGGGCGATCTGCTGTGCTTGCCTTCGCTGAGTGATGGCTTCGGTCAAGTAGTCCTCGAAGCGCTGGCTTGCGGTACTCCGGCACTGACCACGAGTTCGTGCGGTGCTTCTGATCTGATTCTTGATCGCCAGAACGGCTTTGTAGTTCCTGCCGGAGATCTTGAGGCTCTGATCGCCACCCTGGAATGGGCATCGCAGAATCGGGATCAAGTGCGACAAATGCGGGCTTCAGCGCGCGTAACCGCGGAGCAATATCCGTGGACGAGATTCCGTAAGAGCATCGTCGAGAAACTGCGGCTGCTCACAGCAGGTGGCTGATCTGTTTGTTGTTTCAGTCCGCGAAAGTTACTCCGGTAATGTAAGGTCGAGGTTTTTCGCTCCTTTCCACCTCGTGACGAATTAGCATGGGCACCATGATCGCCTGGGAAAGCTTATAGCGGCAGTAATACCTAAGACGTAATCGGATGCCCTCCGAATCCAACGCTCCAGCGGCTAATTGGCTGCCTGGGGCGTTGTCACTTTGCGCTCAAAAACAGGTCTATAATCAGCGGTTTGCCTGCTGCCTAAAAATCGCTCATGGTTCCGGTACAAACCCTCCGTCCCCTTAAGCTGGCCAAGCGCATGCAACGGCTTGGGACGGAAACGGCGTTCGAAGTCCTCGCGCGTGCCCGCGCTCTTGAGGCGCAGGGACGAGACATCGTGCATCTTGAAATCGGGGAGCCTGATTTCGATACGCCGGGCAATATTGTGGAAGCCGGAGTAGACGCGCTTAGGGGTGGCTGGACTCACTACGGTCCTTCACCTGGCCTGCCGGCGCTGCGCGAGGCTGTCGCTGAGTATGTGGCGCAAAGTCGCCATGTGAAGGTCAATCCCGAAGAAGTGGTGATTGTTCCTGGCGGCAAACCGATCATCTTCTTTACGATCCTGGCTCTGGTGGAAGAGGGCGACGAGGTTATCTATCCCAATCCGGGATTTCCGATCTATGAATCGATGATCGAGTTTCTCGGCGCGCGTGCCGTTCCCATTCATTTGCGGGAAGAACGTGCGTTTGGGTTCGATGTCAACGATCTCGCAAGCAGGATCTCCGATCGCACCAAGCTGATTATCCTCAACTCGCCTCACAACCCAACCGGTGGGGTATTGAATGAGAAAGATGTGCGAGCAATCGCTAAGGCGATTGGCGATCGCGACATTATGGTGCTGTCTGACGAAATCTACAGTCGTCTGATCTTCGAAGGCGAGCACTTCTCGATTATGTCGATCCCGGAGTTCCGTGATCGCACCATTCTTCTCGATGGCTTCTCGAAGACATATGCAATGACTGGATGGCGCTTGGGATATGGCGTGATGCGTCCCGATCTGGCCATGCAAGTCTCGCGATTGATGACCAACTCCAATTCCTGCACTGCCAGCTTCACGCAGATGGCTGGAGTTGCCGCGCTACACGGCGATCAAGCGTCTGTCGAGCGAATGCGACAGGAGTTTCTCCGTCGCCGCGATGTGATGGTTGACGCGTTGAACGGCATCAAGGGATTCCGCTGTCAGAAGCCAGGCGGAGCCTTCTATGTTTTCCCGAATATTGAAGGCACGGGCTGGACATCGAAAAATCTCGCTGATGCGTTGCTGGAGGAAGCAGGAGTAGCTTGCCTCTCGGGAACCGCGTTCGGCAGCTTCGGCGAAGGCTACATCCGCTTTAGTATCGCCAACTCGATCGAGAATATCGAAAAGGCACTTGAGCGCATAAGGCAGTGGACAGGAAAGCGGATCTAGCAATGCCATTCCGTGTCTACGCCACCTGCGACGTAGGTGAAGCAGCACTAAATCGTCTGCGTGAGCGCAGCTACGAGGTTGAGGTTTATGCGAATTCCGATCCCCCGCCAAAGTCCTTGATTGTCGATAAAGTGCGAAATGGCGTCGATGGTCTGATTACCACGCTGCGTGATTCGATTGACGCCGAAGTATTCGAAGCGGGAAAAGGAAAGTTGAAGGTCGTATCGCAGATCGCAGTTGGGTTCGACAACATTAACCGTGCGGACGCGAACCGTTACAAGATCCCATTCACCAATACCGCGGACGTCCTCACCGAGGCGACGGCCGAGTTTGCTTTTTTCATGCTGGGCGCTGTTGCTCGCAAGCTCTGGCCCAGCGAGAGACTGGTTCGGGAGAATCGCTGGGGAGCGTGGCATCCATTTCTTCCCTTTCTGGGAGATGAGGTCACTGGCAAGACCGTTGCGATCATCGGCACCGGCCGAATCGGCCTGGCGATGATCAAGAAGTGTACGGGTATGGATATGAATATCCTGTGCTACGACCCAGCATACGAAAATCGCGAATACATCGCCGGCATACAAAGCCTGATGGACCTGCGCCACGAGCGCGGCATCCAGAAGCACAAGACACAGATTAAGTACGTCAGGTTCGAAGATGCACTCAGCGAAGCCGATTTCGTCAGCGTGCATGTACCGCTGCTGCGTGACGGTGAATCGTCTACTCCGACTCTTCACCTTTTCAACGAGAAGACGCTGCGAATGATGAAGCCCAGCGCTTACTTGATCAACACATCACGCGGCCCAGTTATCGATGAGGCCGCTTTAGCGAAGGCTCTTAAGCAGCGCTGGATCGCTGGTGCAGCGCTCGACGTTTTCGAGAAGGAGCCGCTGCCGGCAAACTCTCCTCTGCGTGATCCTGAAATCGAAGACCGATGCCGCATCTTCCACCATTTCGCAAGCGGAGCCACTGAAACGAGGTTGTCCCCTGATCCCAATATAGGAATGGCCGGACGCTGTGCTCAGGGATTGATCGATGTGCTGGAAAAGAACTACGGCGGTGACTTCACAAAGATGCCTTACGTTGTAAATAAGGAAGCGTTCAAAGCCTAGGGGATAGGTTACAGGGGACAGGAAAAGCGAGATTCAACCTTGGTCGTTCCCTGTACCCTGTAACCTGTTCCCTGTCCCCTATACCCTATGACTCTCGTTGAATGTGTCCTCAACTTCTCCGAAGGCCGCGATGCCGCCAAGGTCGAGGCGATTATCGCCGCCATGAAACTGGATGGCGTCTATCTACTAGACAAAGAGATGGACGCCGATCACAACCGTTGCGTGATTACCTTGGTTGGCGATCGTGACGCCGTTGCCGAAGCCGCCATTCGGGGCGTTGGCAAAGCAGCCGAGTTGATCAATCTCACTCAGCACCAAGGAGCTCACCCTCGGATTGGCGCTGCGGACGTTGTGCCTTTTATTCCAATCGAGGGCGCGACACTGGAAGATTGCGTTGCCATCGCCCGGCACGTTGGTGCTGAGATCTGGAAGCGCTTTCGCGTGCCGGTTTACCTGTACGAAGCGGCTGCGACCCGGCCCGAACGACAGAACCTCGAGAACATCCGCCGTGGACAATTCGAGGGACTGCAAGCAGACGTGGGAACCAATCCCGACCGCCGTCCCGACTTTGGTGAAGCTGCTTTGCACGCAACTGCTGGAGCAACCGTGGTAGGTGCGCGCAAGCCGCTCATCGCCTATAACGTTTACCTGAACACAAGCGACGTTGAGATCGCGAAGAAAATCGGCAAGGCGGTGCGCTTTTCCTCCGGCGGGCTGCGTTTTGTAAAAGGTATGGGCGTCCTCGTTCGCGGCATGGCACAGGTTTCGATGAACCTTACCGATTTTGAGCAGACCCCGATTGCCCGCGTCTTCGAGTTCGTGAAGCGCGAGGCGGCCCGCTATGGAGTAATGCCAGTGTCGAGCGAGATTGTCGGGCTGATTCCTAAAAAGGCACTGGAAGAAGCTGCGGAGTGGTTCTTGCAGGTGGAGAACTTCGATTCTTCGCTGATTCTCGAAAATCGCCTTGCTGCCGTGACCGGAGGCAAAGCTGCGGTCGGCGGGATTCGTGCAGGGGTCGAGCCGTTCATCGAGCAGCTTGCTGCGCCGACCGCCACACCGGGCGGAGGCAGCGCATCCGCAGCCGCGGGCGCAATGGCCGCAGCGCTCGCAGGCATGGTTGCCGGAATGTCGCGCGGCAAGAAGGCCTTCCAGCAGTACGAACATGAACTCAGCGATGCCCTGGCACGACTTAATCGTTTGCGTGAGGAACTCAAAGCCAGCATTGATCTCGACGCGGCTTCGTATGCAGAAGTGATGAAGGCTTACAAGGACGCAAAAAGCGCTTCGCCAGAACTTGGTGAACGCGCAATATCCGACGCGCTGAAAAATGCGACTCGCGTTCCCTTAGGGATCGCTCAGAAGTCGTACGAAGTTCGCCAAATCGTCGAGTCTCTCAAGCCAATCACGAGTAAGAACATGTGGTCCGACCTGGCTGTAGCGTCCTCCCTGGCAAGGACCGCAATTGAAGGCGGCTTGGCCAACGTCGAAATCAACCTGCAAGAACTGAAGGATGAAACGTTCAAAGCCGAGATGAGTAAGGCGGCCTCCGTAATCAACACCAGCAACTGAGGGCCTCTCCTAGGGTTAATACCGGTAACTTGAGTGGCACACCTTGAGATACCATTCATCCAGAGCTGCTCGTCCACGTATTTAGCTAAAATTAAGGAATCTATGAAGTATCGACTACCAGGTATTGTCGCTCTCTGTTTGGCTCCCGCTTTCAGTTTTGGATCGTCGCTTGCAAGCGCGACCCGAGCAGTGATCCCCTCCGACATCCAGCAAATTATTAACGTGGATTACCGCAGTATGGAGAATTCGCAGAGCGGACAAGCTCTGAAAGCACGTGTGCTCCCTGACCAGCTCAAGAAATTCGAGACCGCGCTAAAAGGCGTCGGCGTTGATCCTGATAAGGATGTCGAGCAACTTACCTTCGCATCGTTCCGAGTGAAGAACGGGCTGCAAGTAGTAGGCGTGGCGCAAGGCGACTTTGCCATCAACAAAGTTGTGACCCGCCTGAAGTCGAAGAAGATCAAGGCAGTCGTCTATCGCGATTCCAGGATATATCCCCTCGACGGCGGCCTGTCGATGACGCTGCTCGATAACTACAACATGCTCTTCGGCGATTCGGCCGCTCTCAAATCGGCGCTCGACGTGCGCGATGGAGTAGGTAGCAGCCTAAACTCAAATTCGGCGATCACCGACATGATCTCCTCAGTCGATTCGGACGCCATCTGGAGCGTCCTTGATGAGAAGGGCACGCAGGAGATGATGAAGTCCGCCCTTGGCGATGCGTCGAATCTCGCTGACTACAACTCCATCAAGAACCGCATCAAGAATTCGGCCTACAAGATGGATTTTGGCAATGGCGTGAAGTTCAACCTGAACGTCAACACTTCTGATGCTTTTACAGCGGCCACGCTCAAGACTTTGCTTCAGGCCGGTGTGCTGTATAAGAAGATGAATGCCACTCCGACAGAGAAGGTCGCCCTCGAGAATCTAGTGGTAGATTCAGACAGCAGCGCGCTGAAGCTGAAGTTTGAAACCGATGATCGAAAGTTCGTCAGTCTCGTGAACTCTGATCTGTTCGCGGCGATTTCGAAGTAGCGTTGCTCACTCGTCTTCAGGTTCAGCCAGGGCCACAGCTCCACTGAGTTGTGGCCTCTTGGGCTTCCTGGGGGCAGGAACTTCCGCATACGGCTCGCGCGGAGGATCCGCCGGTCGGCGGGGCTGCAGCAGCCTCTTCACAAACTCTTTCAGATTACGCAGCATGCAGTCACCCCTTCGGCATCAGAGTCTTTCTACGAGTGGCCGTATGCAAAAGTCTCCCGATGGAGGCGATGGCGGAGAAGTCTCGTAGGAAATACCAGGTGTGGCAGTGCCCTGTGACGCACAAGAACGGCCTCCCGAAAGAGGCCGTTACATGACCAAATCTAAGACTATTGCGATACACCGACCTCAGTAGTTCCGGCCTTTTCCACCGGCGCTTTGACCGCAAAGAAGCTGTGATCATACAGACCGCGATACATGCGTCCTGCAATCTCAGCGGCTTTCGGACCGAAGGTAGAACGCCCGCCTTCCAGGAACACAACCGTTACGATGCGTCCGTAGCTGGTGTTGGCATAGGAGGCGAACCATCCGTAGCGCGTTCCTGAATTGGAACACGTGCCTGTCTTGCCCAGGATCTGCTCCTCAGAGAAGTTCACGCGCAGAGGACGCGCTGTCCCATATTGTACCGCCGCCGCCATACCGTCGCTCATTTCGGGGAGATAGTTCGCGATTTCGAGGGTACGCTTCACCTTGGGCTGGAAATTCAGAACTTCCTCGGGACTGGTCGGATGCTGCAGATAATAGAGCGTACCGCCGTTGGCCATCGCGGCTACCATGGCTCCGAGTTGAAGCGGAGTCATCGAAATGCTGTCGCCGAATGAGCACATGCGGCCAACGCCGCCGAGCTTCGCATCGAGCTCCTCGTCCGGATAGACGCCGAGATGCTCGCCTTCAATGTTGTAGCCTGCCAGCTCGCCTAGCCCGAACTGAGTCGCATAGCGATGGACGGTCTCAAAGCCGAGCTTGCGTCCCAGGGCTTCGAAATAAAGATTGTTTGATTTTGCGAGGGCCTCGGTAAGAGTCATGTACGCGTGAGGACCAATCTTTACCGGTGTGTTTCGGGTGATGATGCCCTCACTCAGCGCTGCGAGCCCCACCGATAACTTGATGGTAGAACAAGGAGTCGCGCCTTCGGAGAGAGCCAGCTTCTGGTTCACCATCGCGAGGATGCGTCCGCTCGTCGGGTCGATAGCGACCACCGTGCCGTTCATGTTACCCAAAGCATCGAGTGCGGCCTGGCGCACCACTGGATCCTCGCCCGCAGTAACATCTCCGAAGGTCAAATCGCTCGTAGCAAACGAGTTTGCCGTGAAGCGCTCATAATAGCGATGACGCCTCCGGCTCTTGCGCGTGTACTTTACGCGACGGCTATGACGCAGCCGGCTAATCTTCGCCTGGGTTCGCTTCGATTCGTTTACCTTGCGTGTTGCCCGCTTGGTGGTAGAGGTTCCAGCGGTGGAGATTTTGGCGGCAAGCGCCGTTCCGGCGCCCACGAAAAAGACTATGACGACAGCAAGATAGCGGTAGGCCTGACTCTTCTTCATTCGATCCCTATCGGAGATGGTTTGCTCCGGAACCAGCAGCACTGTCGGGACCACTTTTCCACGACCTTACCAATTGGTTCTATTGGCTTTGCCGATGTTAAGTGAGCTCCTGCTCGATTGCAAGCTGATTCCCACCCGCAATGGAGCCAAGTGTGTAAACCCCACAGAATCTGAGATGCTGCCCCGAGCTGCGGGTTCCCTCATTATTATTTTCGAGAATTATTCAATTGGAACTGGCAGAATTACGAGCGTAAATCGCTCTCCTGCGGCAGCTTACGCCCGAGTACCCAAAAATGGTGCACCGTGTGCAATGTATTGCATAGCACTGAAACTGCGAACTCAGTCGAGCGAAGCGAGCATTTGCTTCGCAGCGCGTCTTTGCAGATCGACATACTGGTTTGTTTCTGGAAATTGCTGCCAAAGCTTGGCCAGCCGTTCATAGCACCCGCGCGCGTCTTGCTTGCGACGCTGGCGAAGATACAAAGCTCCCCAAGCTCGCTCTACGTTGGCCAACGGAATCGTGGCCGAGATTTCTTGGGATTGAGCAATCTGGAGAGCTTCCTGGCGAGCCTCCTCCATCCGACTTTCTGCCGTCCGGTAGTCGCCGGAAGCTCCGCTGACATGAGCGGATAGGGTCAGAATTTGTATCAGGACTCTGCGCTCGTCGTCCCACTCAGCTCCACGTTTTGCGGCTACGGGCCGCTGTGTCTCAAGGGCTGTGTGGGCTGTCGCACGGGCTTCTGCAACGTGTCCGGCCTTTAACTGTGCCTCGCCCAGATGTAGCAATGCGCGCACGCGGCGAGAGGTGATCAAGTAATCCGACTTGCCCGATGCAAGCATCGTGTCAAACATCTGCACAGAGTTCGCTGCCAGCTTTTCGGCTGCCCGAGGATCGGATTCACGCAGATAAAAGGAAACTTTGTAGCTAGCAATTGCACGACTGAACTGAGCCGAAGTATTTGCAGGATCGCTGCGGAACATCTCCTCCGCCGTCTGCAAATAAAGCTTGGCACTTTCCAGTGCTCGTGACGGCTCGCCAAGGTTGGGGTCCACATCGCTGTAGTAAACCTCAGAGCGGTAGTGGTGCACCAAGGCGAGACGGCGATGCAGAGTTGGATTGTGAGGTTCGGCGGCAAGCAGTTCTGTCAGCGCCAGCTGATCATCCTCCAGAGCCCGAAGTGACTGATCGAGATGTCCCAGCGAGTCTGCTGACGTGGCCACACGTTCATCTGCGTGCGCCAATAGCAACAACCCTTGCGCGTCTCTCCTCTTACTGAGTTGGCTACTAGCCAGGTCACGGCAGTGTGAATACTCCTCGAGTGACTGATGAAACTGAAGCAGATCTTCATCTATGTCACCGAGCGTGCACCATGCCTGTAGGTAGTCAATCGCCAACTGTCCTTCAAGTGGGCGATAAGAGCGAAAGCGGTCGAGAGTATCAATGCCGGATTGGGAAATCACTCTTGCTCGATTGTAGTCGTGTGTAAACCGGACGAGTCCGGCATAGCTTTGGTAGAACCTCGCCAAATCGGGAACATACGCCACCTCCCGCGCTGCGATCTCACGGTATATGTCTCCAGCCTTCGCGTAGCTCGCCAGCGCATCCGAGGTGCGGCCTAGATTGGCCTTCGTGGGATAGCCCTCAGCGTCGCCGATCTTCATGTAAGCGGCGGCGATTTCGCGCTGCAGTTCCAGATCGCCGCCTGCGTTGCGCGCGAGGTTGTCCAGGTACTCCATCCCGGTCCGAACCATCATCTCCCGCACTTTGATCGATCCCTCGAGTTTAGCGACTTCGTCGTGCAAATCGAAAACAAAGGTGTGCGCCAGCTTGCGCACATCCTGAAAACGCCGTTCCGCCGTTCGGGCCTGATAAACAGCGACGCCGGAAGCTGCGAGGATGGCGGACAGAGCCAGTGTTACCGCACTAAGGCCCATGCGATTGCGTCGAATAAACTTCGCTGCCCGATACCTGATGCTGTCTGGCCGCGCGCTGATCGGCTGATGCTTCAGATACCGGCCCAGATCGTCGGCGAACGCGGTGACCGAAACGTAGCGCTCCTGAGGGTTTTTCTTGAGAGCCTTGGCCAGTACTGTGTCCAGATCGCCACGAAGCTGGCGGTGAAGCTTGTCGGGAGTGGCCCCGCGTTTCTCTGCTGCCGCTGTGCCGGCGTCGGTTGTAACCGCGTCGGAGGAACGGGTAGGCTCCGCCTCAACAATTGCCTTGACCAGCGTCGCCGGAGAATGCGGCCCAGGTCCGGCAGGATGCTGTCCGGTCAGAATCATGTAGAGGACGACGCCGAGAGCGTAAACATCAGTCGCAGTGGTAATGGTCCCGCCGGTAATCTGTTCCGGAGCCGCGAACTGCGGAGTCAGCGCTCCTTGGCTTTCTCGCGTGGCTTGTATAGCTGCGGAATTTCCGTCGGGGCCCAGCAACTTCGCAATTCCAAAGTCAAGCAGTTTCACCTGGCCATCATTTCTTACCAGCACATTAGGAGGCTTGATGTCGCGGTGAACGATCAAGTTGGAATGTGCGTGAGCTACGGAACCGAGCACATCGAGAAAGAGTTTGATACGAGCCTCGACATTCAACTTGTGTCGGTCGCAGTACTCGTCAATCGGTTCCCCCTCGACGTATTCGAGAACCAGAAACGGCTCTCCGGTTGAGGTGACACCGGCATCGATCAGCTCCGCGATATGCGGATGCCTGAGTTGGCCGAGGATCTGACCTTCCTGGCGGAAGCGTTTCTCTCCGATCCGCGAGGCTACCGCGAATTTTAAGAACTTGATGGCGACCCGCCGCTCAAAGCGTCCGTCGCTGCGCGCGGCAAGCCAGACTACGCCCATGCCCCCATGTCCGAGAGGGGAGATCAGCGTATATGGACCAATCGTTTGCCCTGCCAAGGATGATTCCGCGATTTCCAGTAACGGCCGCTCGAGGAATTGTTCGATTTCCGACGCGTCGTGCTCGGCCAGGAGTTCTTCGACGATTCCAGCCAACTCAGGATTGCTAACTCGAAATGAATTCATCCAGACGCCACGTTCAGGCTCGGATAAGGAAAGCGCGTGGTCCAGGTGAGAACTGACCTTCTGCCATCGCTGCGGGCTCAGTATGGACAAGCTTCTGCACATCTCCAATTTCGCGGGAATGGTGCGATGGAGAAACAAGAATGTTCCTCCATTGACGTTGCAGCCAGGCCGAGTATCTCAAGATCCAACTCAGAACTGAAGGAAGGATGTCTCGTTCTCGATGTGAGAAAACCGGGAACCGATGCGAGAAAATTGGAGAAAAGTGGGACGGACGGGGACGGCTTCAACTCTTGGAGTATGAGATAGGGCCCTTGCTGACGCGCTCATCCGGGCATCAAGAGAAAAGGCGGGACTCAGAAGTCCCGCCTCTCCTTAATGAACGGTGGAGGAGTTTACTTGGTGTTGGCGGCAGTCAGCTTCGCATTCAGGTCGCGAGCGCTGAAGCTCACGATGCCGTCATACTTCGTTACTACCATCAGGCTGTCGCCGGCAGGCACAACTTCGTGCACTGCGTAGGCGCCTTCATACACTGACGTCCAGTTTTGGCCGTCGGTGCTGGCGAAGACTTCGTTCGACGAATCCGTGACCGCGTACAGGCGGTGCATGTGATTGTCGTAGGTCAACGCCTTGATGTTGCCTTCCGGCAGATTGGTTTTTACAGTCTCCCATCCACCTGCGGCCTTCTCATGGAACAGACCTTGCGGCGAGGAAACCCAAAGCCGCTCGTCCTGATCGAGGATCATTCCAGTCATAAGCGAAACCGAGGGCGATGGCATCTTGCCCCAGTTGCGGCCTTCATCGCGTGAAGTCAAGAGCGTGCGATATCCCGCGGCGGCGATGCGGCTGCCGGAGCTGCGGACCATCGTGATCGGCTCTTTCCCATTGTTGCGCTGGACCTGCCATGAGCGTCCACCGTCATGCGAGTAGAGCAGGCCGGAGCTGGTGCCCGCAAACCAGTTCTCTCCTTCGATGTGGAGGTCGGTTACGTACGGATGCCAAACCGAAGTGGTAAATACGCTGGTCCACGTGCGGCTTGAAGGTTCCATACGGAAGATTCCGTTGTTGGTTCCGGCAATGATCTGATTGTTCGCATCCTGAGCAAGCGCGAACACATCGCTGCCGTTCAGTCCGCGATTGATCTGCGACCAGTGCGAGCCGCCATCTGCGGAAACGAAAGCGCCGCCGAACGACTTGTCGTTCACGACACCTGCGTACATCACATCAGCCTGGGACTTGTCGAGGACCAGAGCCTGGATCGCGCGATGCGCAAATCCACTATTGGATGAAACGAAAGTAAGGCCACCGTCGTTGCTGGCCATTACGCCGCTGCGATCGGTTGCCAGAAGAACGCGCTTGGAGTTGCGGGGATCGATCATCACGTCGTTGATGATCAGGTTCGCTGCGGATACACGACGCCACTTCAATCCACCGTCAACGCTCTTCCACAGACCAGTTGTGCTGCCTGCGTAAACAACGCTGCGGTTGCTCGGATCCTGTTTGATCACGCGAACACGACGCTGGTCAACAGGAATGACTTCAACTTTCGTGAACGTCATGCCGCCGTCTTTGCTCTTGTAAACGCCCGTGCAGGCGCTGGCATAGACAGTTGAAGGAGTCTTGGGATCGATAGCGATCGAGAATACGTCAGAGTCTTCGTCCATGCCCTTCGCGAGCTGCTGCCAGCTTTCTCCACCATTGCTCGTCTTGTAAGCCAGACGCCAGGTTCCCGCATAGATCACGTTCGCGTTGGTTGGATCGATTGCCAACGACTGGACATTGTGGATGTTGCTGGGAGAGATGCGGGCAAACTTCTTGCCGCCATCGTCGCTGCGGTAAACGCCATCCAGCGCACCGGCAACGATCATCTTCGGATTCGAAGCCGCAATCGTCAGCGAGCGAATCGACTTCCCTTTCATCTCCTTCAGCGAAGACCAGCTGCGGCCACCATCTTCGGTGCGGAACAGTTCGCCGTTCTCGCCATTTACGCTCCACGCGGCAACGTAGATGATGCGGGAATCGCTTGGATGAAAATAGATGTGGTCAAGAACGTAGTCGCCGCCTTCGCCAATGCGGGCGAAACGCGACCAGGTCTTGCCATTGTCATTCGACGAATACATCTGTCCAGCGCTGGTGCTGAGCAGGATCTGATCGGGATTCTGAGGATTGTAAGCAAAGGTGCGGACATCGCCGCCCTCAGGTCCGATCGTGGGTTGCGCGGCATATAGCGAGCTCACTGTGAGTAGGGACACTACCCCGAGAGCCCACACGGTGAGCACTAATCTCTTTTTAGATTGGAAATTCATTCTCCCCTCGGTGGCTTGCAGAAATAAGGTGGATGCAAGTGCCGACTGTGCCACGGTTCAAGCGGGAAAAGTAGATGACTAAAGTGCTCGACTCTCTGGGAAGTGCCTAACTACCAACTAGGAAATTGCACTGAGATTGGGTCAAAGGCAGAAGTAACCGGTTCAAATCCGGTGAATAGCCGGATTCCCTGCTTCAGAGAATTCGGTAGAGAATTTTTCCCGCGGAGAAAATTTCCGACCGCGCGACCCGCAGAGACACTGGCGATCGGCAATCGGTGAGGGAAATCCTGAGGGAAGCAGCAGAGAATATCGTCTCACCGCCTTCTTCCAACCGGCTTCCCCACGTCCGTTCGATTCCCAAAACGGAGAAAGAATTTGTTTGACCGCCCGCCACTATCGTGCTACCACGAAAATTAGGGGGACACAAGAAATCATTCGCTGCGACGCAAGCCATGCAAATCGCTTGCGCGCCGAAAGCTTCGGTGGTAGCAGCGCAATAGTGTCTCAGGGAGAACCCTGCGCACCGAGGGATCAGATCATCCATGGCCAACTACGAAGTCGGATACAAGAAGCCTCCGAAGCACACGCGCTTCCACAAAGGGAAATCCGGAAATCCTGGCGGGAAACGCAAGCCCACAGCGGACATCGTCACCGCCCTGGAAAGGACGTTGGGCGCCCTGACCACGATCGAACAGGACGGCGAAACCCGCAGCGTGACCAAGCTCGAAGCGGCCCTAGAGCAGCTGGTCACAAAAGCCGCCGCCGGCGACACCGCCGCATTCCGCCTGCTAAGCGCACTCATGCAGGCATACCAGGAGCCGCGCGAGCAGTCACCAAAGTCCGCCGCTGAGCTCGAGGAGGCCGACAAAAAGGTGCTGCAAGGACTGTTGGCCACATTCGGCGTAACAGACCAAGGAAGACCGGAGCCCTGATGGCTCCATCTAAAGGTTTCTTTTGGGAATGGAGCAGGCCAGCTGTTGGGTGGAGCAGGCCGACTGTTCGCCTTTGAGGCCTGCATTTTAAAAAGCCCATTCCACTCCTTGCAGGAAAGAATCCCAGATAAGACGCCGCCGTCGGACGACGGTGCTCCCGGCTCTCCACTCCTTTACCGCCGGGCGGCAGGCGATCCAGATGGCGTTTCGCTGTCCATCGGTTGACATCTCGCGCCCGGAAATGGACTCAAGGAGAAATCGTTCCCAAAACAAATCCGCATGGCTCAGTTCGGAAACGATTGAAACCACTTGTTGTGAGGCGAGATCCACGGCGCTCCGAGGTTTGGCACGCGCGTTGCTTTTGTCCCAAGTGTGAAAAGAATGCCGACGAGGGGCGCACGGATTCAGCTCTTCGGTACTCGAGTTGATGGGGTACGCCACGAGCGGCAAACGTAAGGAGGAAATATGAAGAAGGTAGCTCTAATTGTTCTTGCACTCGGCATGACGGTCCCCTCATTTGCAGGCAATGTCGTCGGCCATAGCGTCACAGTTGCTGGTAAGGATTCCGGCAAAGCCGTTACGGTCGCAGGTAAGGATTCAGGCAAAGCCGTTGCGGTCGCAGGCAAGGACACCTCGAAAGCAACCGTAAAGGCCGTAAAGTTTCTCTTCTGATCGCCGGGGAGAGAAGCACAAACCCATAATGGGAAGGAGATTTACAAAATGAGAATCAACAAACTTTATATCGTACTTGGTCTTGTTATCGCTTTTGCACTGTTCTTCGAGCTCGCCGCTCATGCGGACCAGACGAATGAATTAACTAAGATCACGTTCAGCGCTCCAGTTCAGATTCCGGGAAAGGTACTGCCCGCGGGAACCTACGTGTTCGAGCAGGCAGATCCCAATGACGATCAGGACCTTGTCCGAATCCTCAGCGCTGATCGCAGCGTTCTCTACGCGACTCTGCAGACAATCCCAACCGATCGTCAGGAGCCAACTGGAGAGACCACAATTACTCTGGCAGAACCAGAAAGTGGACAGCCCGAGATGCTCGTGAAGTGGTTTTACCCAGGCAGCCTGACTGGCCACCAGTTCATGTATTCCAGGCGGCAGGAGCGAGCAATCGCTCAGGCTAAACAGGAGACCGTTGCCGGGGACCAGGCGGTACCCAGCTCAGAAGCCGCAGGCAAGTAAGACTGCACATGAGCTCCGCGGGTAGCACACTCTTTTCCTGGGCCTTGGAAACAAGAACCAGGAAAGGGTGCGCGAGCCTGGAGTGAGAGCACAGTAAGCGCAATCGATCGAAATACGTGCCGCGTCTCGCGGCACGAGTTCAGCCCTTATACCAAATAAGAACTGTCATCCTAAGTCCCTATCTCTCCAAAGCCTGTCATTCTGAGGCCCGATGTTGGCCGAAGAATTTACTCTGTTGGGCGGCCAACAATCGGCCCGCACGATTCACTTCTTTGTGTCGCTTGCGCTCGTGCTGTTCATGTTCGTTCACGTCGCCATGGTTTGGCTGGCCGGTTTCTGGAGCCGTACAGGAGCGATGATCACAGGCCGCACCGGCACGCCTAAGGAATCCCCATGATCATTTCACGCCGAAAGCTGATCGTATCCGGACTCGCCGCGACCGCGAGTGCGTCGGGAGTGGCAGTGGCAGCGCGCCTGGCGCAGAAGTATGGATTGATTCCTCCCGATCATGGCGGAATCTACGGTCTCGGCGAAACGCTCACTTACGCCGCGCAGCGGCTGCTGACGAGCCATTCACTGGCACGCGAATTCCCGCGAAGCCAAATTTCGCCGCGTCCATTCCAGAACGAACTCGCGCCGCTGACGGCAGATTTCAAGCGTCTTCAGGCGGGTGGATTCGCGGACTATCGGCTGTCTATAGACGGCATGGTCCACGAACCTGCGTCGTTCTCGATCGCCGATCTCAAGAGCTGCCCATCTCGCAGCCACATCACCGAAATCGCGTGTGAAGAGGGCTGGTCCTACATCGCCGAGTGGATTGGCGTGCCTCTCTCCCACGTGTTGAACCTTGTCGGGGCCCACCCACAAGCCAAGTACGTCGTGTATGTCTCAATGGAACCCGATACCTGGGACAGCATCGATATGGCCGACGCTCTGCATCCGCAAACCTTTCTGTGTTACGGCATGAATGGCGGCGAACTTCCAGTACCGCACGGTGGGCCGCTGCGCGTGCGGCTCCCTCGGCAAATCGGGTACAAGAACATTAAATTCATCAATCGCCTGACGGTCACAGACAACCTGAAAACGTTTGGTAAAGGCTGCGGATCTGCAGCTTGTGAGGCAGGCTACGCCTGGTACACCGGCATCTGACGCATCCTGAAGCCGATTCGCTGGCTGGGCCATCCTTTACATGGGAGTCGTGTGCAAAGCCCGAAACGGGAAGAAGGCTGGGCCACCCAGCCGGTAAGAACCGGGCACCCGGCCTCCCCTTTTGGCCCTGACGATGTTATCTATCTGAACCCGACTTTCCGCTCTTATACTTGCGTGATGCCTGAACTCCCGTTTCAGATCCCGCAAGAAGTGATCGATTGGATTCGTGCCGTTTTTGCTGACGTAAATCTTCGCGTGTCACAGAAGCTCACAAGGATTCCGACGACGCACGAAACTTCGTTGGACATTACGTTAATCGAAGAGCTATCTCAACACGCTGCACCATTCCGGTTTTCGTCAAGTTGGAGTGTGCGATTGGAGACGCACTATCTCGGTGGCGGCAGATATTGGGGACAATGGGAAATTGCCGACATTGGGATTCTTGTAATATTCAGGCGTGGCGGAGCGGCCCAGCAAACCAAGATTGCTCTCTTGCAGTCGAAGAGGTTGTATCCAGTCGAAGCAGAAGCGTCAGCGGAAGATCACCGTATTGACTACGCTATTGGTTTTGGTCGGCTGTTGCCTGCAGAACAGGAATATAAGTCGTCTGTGCGAGAACGCACTTTCACATTTGTGAAAGAGTCGAGGTATAGAGCTTTCGAATACCAAGGTAAACAGTATAAAGCCGTGCTCTCTTATACAGACGACAGTGGCTTACCTGTTCACTACCTCTTATACAATCCCACTTCACTTCCCATTCGAGTTTCTTTCCCCATTGAAGCCAGAGGTATTTCAAACGTTAGCGGGAACCAAATCATCGGATGTCGGGTCATTTCCGCCCGCACGCTTGACGGGAAATTGAAGACAGGAGGGTTGAAAAAGGGAGAGAACCCGATGTTCCAGCAGCTTTTCGGAAGCGCTCAAGACATGAACCTGCCACCTTGGACTCTCGACTATTTCATTGCCGATTTGGTGTTGAGCTGCAAGGAAGGGCATGTTGCCGGAGTAACTCCGATGGAAGACGAGGCGCTGTTTAACGTTTTTAACCGCAGGTCGGGTCCGATTTCTGCAGCCATAGCGGTCACAATCGACGCTCCCGCATAACCAATCGCACGCGGGAGGAAGAGCGACTTGCTGAAGATCTCCGCCGCCATCTCAAACAATTACGCCGCGTGTCCCGCTCTTGATTCTCGTTTTCCCTTGATGAGCGCACTAGGTCGGGTGCCGTACCCTCCGCGATGAAGATGAGCGCAGCGACTGCCTGTTAAATCAATGTGCCTGCGTCTGTTCATCGTTCTGCTCAAGCACCCAGAACTGGCGTTCCGCTTTGGATATGTGTTGAAGGAATTGTTCCTCGCTTCCGACAAAAAAATCGATTTCGCTACGATGTCCTCCTCTCATGACCTCGTGCTCTCCCCAGATCATGCCGTCGTCATTCCAGTAATCCAAGGGTATTGGACGAGTAGAATCGTCCGGCGACAGGAAAAGGTATTCCTCACGTGCGCCAATCTCCGGTACGGGTGAGGATGTCATTAGTTCACCACTCGACGGAACCTTCACAATTGCGACTCCACCTTCTGTAGCAGCAGCTGCTCCATCTTGCGTGTCAAAACGAATTCTCACCCATCCTACATAGCCGGTAGGCACGAGGTACTGCACATGGCCAAACGCATCATTGTTGGATCGCTCCAAGACAACGTCTAAGCGCATTCGTGCCCCCGGTTCAAGACGCAATACAGGTTGAGTGTTATAAACCCACTTCTCGTAGCCCGAAGCGGTTACATCGAGCGTTATATCTTGTCGGGGAGGAACGAGCAGTCGGAAGCTCGGTGATTCGGAGGTTGAATAGAACCTTTTTGGCTGATCGACCCAATGCAGATTGAAGGCGCTTGATAGCGGCCTGCCGGTTTTGGCATCTCTGACGGTACCGCTTAGAACAGCTGCTTTCGGCCCAAGATTTACAATCACTCGCGGATTGGGGTTCTCACCTGTAACCTCTACGAGTGGCACCCTCTCCGGGTAAAAGGAAAGCGTATCCGGGTAACCCGCGCTTTCCTTGCCCACATAAACGAAATAGGTGCCGAAATCCCACACTGGAACGGCAAAAGAACCATGATCATCTGAGTCGAAATACTGGATCGCCTTGGCAACAACAGCCCCGATTCTTAGTGCCACATGTAGCTTCGCACCTGCAACAGGCTCACTCCTCTCATCTACTACGGTTCCCATTATTTCCCCCACCGGTTTTTGCTGAGGGGACGGAACACCAGACTGAGCAATGGTAAGGGCGGAAAGCAAAAGAACAACCATCGAGACTCGATTACGGTTCATGGGAGGCTATCCTCGTCATTGGAACGAAGGAGCAAGCCCGCGCTGCGTCCTTTTTTTTGAGGTGAAGTCGAGCTAGGGATTTAGACGCGTTTCGGCCGTCCCCTTTGTGTGGGTCCTACTCCTTCAGCACCTTGCCATCCGACAAGTTAATGCGGACGGCGTTTCCCCAGCGGGTCTTATGAATTAGTTGAAGGTTATCGGGAGTAAAATCAAAAGTGCCAAAAGCGAACCACTCTGGTGTGTGATCTGTCCAAACGAGAATCGGATCAATCTTCGCCGCGGGCCACAATTCATTGAGTTTGATCTCCTTAACCAGAACGCCTTTTATGGTTCCGTCCTCCATCCGGTCGCTAGAATCGCCTTGGCGGTATATGCGCAGAGCCGACCTGAATGCAGGTCCGGTTGCCAGCAAAATCAGGAAATGGGCATCATCCGTAATCAGTGGCACGCCGCAGAACGAGAAGCTCCGATCAGCTTCTTTATTCATATCTAGAACAACCGCCCAAGCCCAATCACCCCAGTACGTCACAGGCGCAGAAATCCTCTGATAGTCGTTGAGAAAGGCAGCCTTCGACATGACTGTGAACTGAATGCTCAGCAGTTTGCCTGTGTCGCCTTTCCAATCAATCGTGTCATGAACGATTGCCAGAGCGTTTCCGTGGACAGAGTTGACTGCCGTGGGGCATGGGAACGGTGGTCCAGCGAATGAGAACGAAGCCGAGGCTATGACGGCTATCACGACTAGGAAAAACATCTTGAGGCGCATTCATCCTCCGTGAGCAAACCAAAGGGACCAAAAGGGGTAGACGAGTGGCCCGTCCTTCCCATTTTAGCTCTGGCCTCAGGCTCCCAGCCTCCATGTGTGCCCGGTGTGAAATTTCCGGCTGCATCCAGATGCGCCGAGAGATACGTCAGCAAGCAAACGCCTTCAGCCAAAACAACTAAATCAAAGTGGCCGCGGGCACCCGGGAGTATAAATTGAGGGAAATGACCAATCGGTGGGATGCGGCGCAATACGACGCGAAACATGCGTTTGTCTATGAGAAGGCAAAGGGACTGGTGGAGCTGCTGGCGCCGCAGGCCAACGAGCGGATTCTCGATGTTGGTTGCGGGACTGGAGTGTTGACAGCGGAAATTGGCAAAAGCGGCGCACAAATGCTGGGGGTTGACCAGTCAGAGGAGATGATTTCGCAGGCGAGAAAGAAATTCCCGGCGCTGAACTTTGAGACGATGGACGCGAGACAGCTTCGATTTAACGCGGAATTTGATGCAGTGTTTTCCAATGCGGTGTTGCACTGGATTCCAGAGGCGGAGCAAGTAATCGCCGGGGTAGTGGAGGCGCTGAAATCCGGCGGACGATTCGTGGCAGAGTTTGGAGGCAAGGGGAATATTCGAAGGCTGGTGGAGGGATTTCACCGGGCATTGGCGGCCTTGGAAATGCCAGAACCGGAGGCCGTGGGTCCGTGGTTTTACCCGAGCATTGCAGAATATGCGGGACTGCTGGAGAAGCATGGCCTGGAAGTGCGTGAAGCATCGCTGTTCGATCGGCCGACGAAGCTGGAAGAGGGGGAGCGAGGACTGGAAAACTGGATTCGCGTGTTCCGACAGACGTTCCTTGAAAAGATGGGCGAACAGGACGCGCAGCGATGGATTCGAGAGGTGGAACGGCAATGCAGGAGTGAGCTGTTTCGGGATGGCAGTTGGGTGCTCGACTACCGGAGATTGCGAATTGCAGCGTGGAAAGCGTGAAAGAGGAACACTTTAGGTTTGCAGATATTGGAACGTTCGCATTTTGATTCTGACGTGAGGTCGATCAGTGGAGAAAACCAAGAGGACAGCTGCAGAACAGTTTTGGGCTTGGTTTCTCCAGCATGAACGAGAGCTATTTCGATTCGATCCTGATAAGGAAACTGAACGTGAAAGGATTTTCGACCAACTCGCAAGTGAGCTGCAAAAGGTTGATGCGCACCTTACTTTCGAATTTGGTCCAAGGGCGACAAGAAGAGAATTCGTTATCAGTGCAGGCGGCATAAAAAGCGCATTTCCAGCTGTTACTACGATAGTGAACGCCGCACCTGCTTTGGATCGATTCCTGGTAACTGCCTTTCGTCCGCGCCGAATACCTCCAAACATTGTGGAATTTCGAGATAAGCGCGTTGACTCAGCAGATGTCCGATTCTCGTTACTTGATAACGGAAAGACAGCTGGCTTGTATCTGTTTATTCCTGGTTACCAAGAGAGCAATGCCGACTGGAAGCAAATCGGTTACTTGTTGCTCGATGACACATTGGGAGAGTACGACGTTGAATACCGGCTTGGCCTTATCGAGATGCTTTCGCCGGACGTCAGGACAGAGGGAGAGAGGTATCCCTTAGCGAAGTTACCAGCGCTGTTCGATGAGTTAGTGTCACGACTTGAAGGACGTTCTGAAAAGCCCTCATAGATGTTCGGGTTGTGTCGATGTATGTGTCAGTTGGGGGAAGACAGTTCTTACTCTTTCAGCACCCGGCCATCCTGTAAGTCAATGCGGACAGTCGTTCCCCAGCGGGTCTTATGAACCAGATGAAGGTTATCTTCAGGAAAATCAAAGCTGCCTCCAGCAAACCATTCAGGTGTGTGATCCGACCAAAAGGACTCAATTTTCCCTTCAGGCCACAATTCATCGAGTTTGATCTCTCTAACCAGAACGCCTTTTATCGAGCCGTCTTCCATCCGGATGCTGGAATCACCTTTACGATATATGCGCAAGACCGCACCGAATGCATCCCCGGTTCTTAGGAGAATCAGGAAACGTGCATCGTCCGTGACCAACGGCACCAGGCAGGACATCGAGAAGGGGTGCTCACTTTCTTTATTCACGTCTAGAACGACTTCCCAACGCCAGGCGCCCCAATAAGTCACAGGTGCGGAAATCTTCTGGTAATCGTTGACATTCTTCGACATCACAGTGAACTGGTGCCTGATCAGTTTGCCAGTCTGTCCGTTCCATTGAATAGTGTCGTTGACGAGTGCGAGTGCGTTTCCGTGAACAGAATTGACTGCAATCGGACATAGGAATGGCGACCCTGCGAAGGCGAACCGGGCTGGCACAACAATGACCATTACCACTAGGAGAAATATATTCAGGCGCATTCATCCTCCGAAAGGTTTCATGCGGAACGACCTCGTGGAATGAATCCTGGGACGCCGGTTTTCACCACCTCATTGAGTCTCTGTCGAGTCTGAATTCGATTGATTTCGTTGAATGCATCTTCCGGTAGGGCGGAGATGTCGAAATTCTCCTTCGCCCGAGCCGCAGTTCTAGGCGTAGTAAGTAAAGCCGTGCCACGCTGCACCGCCCATGCCAGCAGCACTTGCGCCGGCGTCTTTTTAATTCGTACGGCGATTGTCAAAATCACTGGGTCTTCGAGCGGCCCCGGCCTCATTCCGTGACCCAGGGGCGCAAAAGCCAAGAGCACAACGCCATTCTTCTTGCAGAATTCCAGAAGGTCCGTTTCGGGAAGATACGGATGCGACTCCACCTGGACCACGGCTGGCTTGATTCTTGCAGATTCATAGAGGGGCATCAGTTCGCTCAAGTCGATGTCCGACAAGCCGATGGCGCGGCATCTGCCTTGATCTACGAGACTCTCCATCGCTCTCCAGGTATCGAGCAGAGTCACGCCGCGGTCGTAGATGACATTGCCGTTTTGATCCCGCGGATCTTGCTCGTCCCCCGGTTGGAACGCAAATGGAGTATGAATGAGGTAGAGATCCAGGTAGTTGAGCCTGAGTCGATCCAGACTCGCATCGAAAGCCGGTCTCACGCGCTCAGGCCGATGATTGGTGTTCCACAATTTGGTTGTGACGAAGACGTCTTCGCGCGCGATCCCGCCAGCGGCAAGTCCTGCCTGTAACGCTTCGCCTACTTCAAGCTCGTTGCCGTATCGCTCCGCGCAATCGAAGTGTCGAAATCCGGCCTCTAGCGCGTCCCTGGTAGCGCTTATAGTTGCGGCGGCATAAGGAATCAGTGTGCCGAACCCGAGTGCCGGCATCCGGCCTCCGTGGTTAAGCGGTATTCCCATGCTCCGAAAATCGGAAGATTCGATCATGATTGACTCCTCGGCACTATCTCGCTTCTAGACAATAATGCACTTTTGTTTCAACACGGTTTAACTTTTGTTGATATCTCGTTGTGGGTGCCGGCGCCGGGTGCCGCAGCCTTTTCTTCCATTTGGTGTTTCGCTGTTTGCTAGCAAGCCGTAGACGAGGGTCCCAGCCCTCCGTGACATGGCGGAGGATACGCCGCCCATCTGGCGGGTTCATTAAGGGAAAACAAGATCAAAGGCGGGACACACGGCCACAGTAAACCGCGCGTATAATTTGCGACAGCGCCGGCCACTATGACTCTAGCTCGTACCGGTAACCCTTCCGTTCGCAGATACTTCCTGTCAGTCATTGCATTTCTTTTCGTTTTACTCAATCTGCCGCTGGGTGCTCATCAAAATCCTCCAGCGAGCGTGCAGAAGTTCGTTGCTCGAACGGAGCTGGTCACAGTTCCGGTCATTGTTCTGAGTCACGGGAAGCATGTAACCGGCCTTCCCAAGGGTGATTTCGAGATCGAAGAAGATGGTCATCCGATGACGTTGGCCACTTTCGAGGAGGTTGGCCTGGCGCAGTCAGCGAAACCGATTTCACCGCCTCCCGGAATCTACACGAACGAAGTGCTCTCCGATGGCCCGGTGACGATGACGATCATAGCGCTTGACTTGATTAACACGCCTTATCTCAATCAAGAGCCGGTAAAGCGCGAGCTTCTCGATTATCTGCAGCACTCTTATCGCGCCGATCGACCGACTATGCTGGCGATCCTTAGTCGCAGCGGGCTGAGAGTCATTCACGACTTCACAAACGACCCTCAAGTGCTGGAGACACTCGTTCGTCATCTGAAGCGAGATGGAAAGCACGACTTGGAAAGCGATGCGGTTGTGCAGAAGGATGATTCTGGAACACTCCTGCAGCAGATCGACGTTTCCGCTGAATATGAAGCGCTCGAGAAGGAATTCTTTGGCGATCCATCTGTCACCCAGGGGAAAGATAGCTTTGACAAATTCATTGCCGACAACGATCGCGAGACCACGCTGCTGGAGCTGCGCCAACTCGCACGCGGGTTGTCCTCCGTTCCCGGAATGAAATCGCTGATCTGGGTATCGGGAGGAATTGTCTTGCCTCGGATCATGGATACGAGATCGCTTCGTCTGGTTGATGAATATGAAGAAACCTGGAAGTTGCTGAATGCAGCGACAATCGTCGTCACGCCGATTGATACCGTGCTGGAAAGTTCTAATGCGGCGTTCCGGGACACGATGCATATGCTGCCCGACCCGAGCAGAAGTACTCACTTGTCGCTCACACCTGAAATCCAACGCATTCAAAATTTCTGGGACCTGGCGCAGCGAACTGGGGGTGACTACTGCCTCATGCGCCGGGATCGACACTGCTTCCAGAAAATGTCGGACCTCACTTCCCACTATTACCTTCTCACCTACTACGTCAAGCCAAGCGACAGGAGCCAGTGGCGAAAAATACGCGTGAAGGTGCGCGGCGAGAATCTGGACGTTAAGGCACGAAACGGATACTACTCGGTAGGTCTCACAGGCGATCCTGAGGAGAGACGCAAGCGAGACGTAGCCGAGGCCTCTCAGACGCCAGTCGAGTTCCGTGGAGTCCCAATCAGCGCCCGCTGGTCAGACTCAGGCGGAAAAGCGGAAAAACCCTCAGCCGGAACTAGTCCATTCCTGGAGAGACGTAACAAGAGAAACTTCCAGCTTGGTATTGCCCCGGGGGCTCTCAGTATTGACGAAGCCGATGGCAATCACATCCGTTTGCACATCGTCGTTCTGGCAATGAACGACAAGGGAAAGGTGCTGAACGACTTGACGCAGCAGCTAGATCTTCATCCCACAAGGGAAGAGCTGCAACGCATCAGAACGCACGGATTTCTTTACGGAAACGAAATGGAAATCCCTGCGGCAAGCACAAGGCTTCGCTTCATCGTTCGCGACGATCTCAGTGAGAATGTCGGCACCGTCTCGATGCCGGTAATGTAGGAAGCAGAGGGAGCAGAACGGAAAGTTTCCCAAAGTGACCCAGGCGAAGACTGCCGGGCGCACACCCGGCACCCACAGCGCAACAATCCGTTGCAGAACCTAAAACGGGAAGATGGCCACCCAGAGCCATTAACGCGCCACGACGTACGCTGCCGCCAGGGGAATCACCAACGCGACCGTGAAGAGCGCCGGTACCGGAAAGATGAAACGCCAGGCGATCACACCGCTAGCGACGGTTGCAAGCGCAATTACCGCGATCATGGGCCGCACGCTTGCCGGACTAGTCCGGGCCAGGGAGGCCATTTGCCACAAGAGTAGCGTCTGCATCAGCATGGCCACACTGATGCTCCAGCCGAAGCCCAGGTAGAAGTCGAGGTACGAGCGATTCGTGCCCATAACGTCGAAATGAACAGCCGTCATGGCCTTCAATACCTCGTTGTCCCCCATCGGTGACCACTTCTGCAGGCCGCCTGAGCTGTGACCGAGCGTGAACAACAGCGAAATGGCCGAAGCGATTCGAAGAAAGAGCGTCGTCGTCATAACGAATTCATCCCTCCTGTGGACAATCGCGAAGTTGGAGTACCGGGCAGATGCTCTGTGTGCGGTTGGAGTGGAATTATCGCCGAATTTCTCTTTGCATGGAGGGCCAGAGCATGGCTGACAGCAAAGATACCCTCAAAACTCGCAACAATCTCATCTAGAACGCGGCAACGGTCAAACTTGGTGTTTCGCTGCGTGCCAACGATCCGAAGATGCAGGTGCCCTTCGTTCTATCGAAGAGCACCCACCTGGTGAGTTCATTAAGGGAAAGCAAAATCAAGGGCGGTACACCCGGCAACTGGGATCGGAACGGCCTTCATGCAACCGAGGCTGTTCGCACGAGCTTGCGTCCGAGAAAGTCCAGGATCTCGCGGGCAATCTCCTCGACGTGGGTCTCGAGTGCGAAGTGCCCGGTGTCCAGCAACTTCACTTCTGCGTTTGGATTGTCGCGCCTGAAGGCCTCTGCACCGGGAGGAAGGAAGAACGGATCGTTCTTGCCCCAGACGGCAAGCAGAGGTGGCCGCTTGGTGCGGAAGTATTCCTGGAATTTGGGATACAGTGCCACGTTGCTCGCGTAGTCGAGGCAAAGGTCGAGTTGGATCTCGTCGTTGCCGGGCCGGGTCAGCAGCGCGCTATCGAGCGTGTAACTCTCCGGGGCAACCTGTGACCCATCGGCCACGCCGTGGGTATATTGCCACTTGGTGGCTTCGGGCGTCAGGAACTCGCGCAACGCGTTGCGGTTGTCCTCGGTGGGCTCTTTCCAGTATCGCTGGATCGGGTTCCATGCTTCGCTCAAGCCTTCTTCGTAGGCATTGCCGTTCTGCGAGATGATGGCGATGATGCGCTCCGGATGTGCCAGAGCCAGCCGCAAACCGACAGGCGCGCCGTAGTCGAAGATGTAGAGAGCGAAGCGTTCCAGCTTGATAGTCTCAGTGAACTTCCCGATCACTTTGGCCAGGTTTTCAAAGTTGTAACGGACGGTCTTGCGGTCGGGAGTGATGGAAAAGCCGAAACCTGGCAGGTCGGGCGCGACCACGTGGTAATGCTCAGCCAGGGCCGGGATCAGGTTGCGGAACATGTGCGAAGAGGTGGGGAAGCCATGCAACAGCAGGATTGCGGGTGCGGATCTGGCGCCGGCTTCGCGGTAAAAGATCTTCTTGCCGTCAAACTCGGCAAAGTGATAGCTAGTCATAGTGTGCCTCCTTTAGGCTCTTGCGACGTTTTACTTGCCCACCGCATCGGATGAACTAACCGATAAAAAGTTTCATTATTGGTGTTAAGAAATTTACACAGGATGGCGATGAAACCGGTCGAGCGCATTGAGGGACCTGATTGGAGAGATGGCTTTCTCTTTGTTGGAAATGAGTTAGCTCTGGATTTCCTGAATACCCGACCCGTCCTGGATGGCGAGGCGACCGAGTTGTTGCCGGACTTCGCGGCACTCGTTCGGTGGTTTCGAGCTGCCGGGGTCTTGACTGAGCATCAGGCACATGAGCTGGCAAAAAAGTGGGCGGAGTCTCCCGCCGGCAAGCGGATAGTCGAGGAGATGCGGCAGTGGCGCGAGCGGCTGAGGAAACAGGTCACTACCTGGGAAGACGGGGCTTCAGTTCATCCGGCAATGGTGAAAGAAGTGAACCAGCTGATGGCGGAGCATCCCATGCGCGTCCGGTTAAGCTCGCAGAAAAAGCCCGCCACAGAACTCTGGTTTGAACCGCATCAGCCCGAAGACCTGTTTGCTCCGCTGGCCCACAGCGTGGCCACGCTCTTCGCCGAGGCGGACCGGAATCGCGTGCGCAAGTGCGGACAATGCGTGCTGCACTTCCACGACACCAGCAAGAAAGGGACCCGGCGCTGGTGCAGCATGCGGCTGTGCGGCAACCGCCTCAAGGTGGCGGCCTACGCCGCCCGCCAGCGCTAGCCCGCATGACGTGGAGATCAAAACGGGACAGTTTGATCTGTTCTATCTGCGGCTGTTGTGTTGGGAGCATTCACCTGGTCGATTCATTAAGGGAAAACAAAATCAAGAGCGGCCACCCAGCATTCATCCTCCAATACGTGATTATGGTCACACAAGAGTATTGGCGATGGCTTTAGAAGATGTGGAACTCGCTCCAAAGCAGACGAAAGGAATCTATGGAATACCTGATCGGGGTTGGACTAGCAGTGGTAGCGTGCGCCTTCGCCATGCTGGTTGGATTTGATCGCGACCGCGTCTTCTATCCGACGGTGGCGATAGTGATTGCCACCTATTACATTTTGTTTGCCGTCGTGGGGAGTTCGACGCGGGTGCTGGTCTTGGAGTCCCTAATTGCTTGCGCTTTTTTCGTGCTGGCCGTGGCAGGCTTCAAGAAGAACCTTTGGCTGATTGTGGCTGCCCTCGCCGGACACGGAGTTTTCGACTTCTTTCATCACCGGTTCATTCAGAATCCCGGTGTCCCGGTGTGGTGGCCCGGCTTCTGCCTTTCGTTCGACGTTCTCGCCGGCGGCTTCCTTGCCATGCTGCTCATGCGACGCGCCGGGTTCGCTTCCGTTGCCAAATCCCACGTATAGGACTGTCGCACGGCAGAATGCAGCTCAGGGTAGCTTGTCGAAAAATAGATAAAGGGCGGCAATTCGGCCGTCCCGGGCAATGATGACATCAGTTCCGGAGTAAGCCGGCGCCTCGCCGGGGCGGCCCGATACCCATCGGACCAGCCCGCCATTGCCCGATTCCTCGGGCTCGTTAGTTGGCTGATATTGAAAATCAGGGTGAGTAGCCTTGACCGCGCCGGCGATGCGATCGATCTCGTCACGGCCACGGTAGACTCCCTTGCTGGGGTCGTAGAACACACAGTCTTCGGTGTAGAGCTCGTCGATGGCCGCGCGCCGACGCGCGGGGTCGTTTTCACCGAAGACATCACGAAGATTGCGGATCAGCAAGGTCGATATGCTATTGGACATCGCTTGTCTCCTCTGGGCATCTTGCCGAGGCGCTTGATAATCCTGGGCGTTGTCTAGATGCAGGCATCGCGAGGAAAGTCGCACCAACACGTGCCTGTTTCGGATCCCTGGGTTTACCTCAATGGAGAAGATTGGTACGTACGATCAGGCGCGAGGCTCATCGTTTGTCTATGATTCGTTCAGGATGAGGAACCATGAGTAAAGCGGACGGTCAGGACACGGCAGACCGTCTCTCTGCAATCGTGGTGAGCTCGCTGGACACTCAGGCGAAAACGCAGGATCTAGCGCGCCAGGCGTACCAAAGCCGCACGCAGTTTCACAGGTTGTTCCGAACGGTGATCGAAGAAACTCCGGGTGCCATGCGACGACGGTTGTTGTTGGAAAGAGCCGCATATCAACTGGCGCATACCGGAATGTCGGTCACGGACGTCGCCCTGGACGCCAACTACGGTTCGTTGGAGGCGTTCACTCGCGCTTTCCGAAAAGCTTTTCGGATCTCTCCGAGCCTCTATCGGCGCATGCGTGATCCGCACTTTCATTTGCCGGCGTCCAACAAAATTCACTTTTTTGCCCCTGGTTCCTCAACCAAAGGAGGAAGTGACATGGATTTATTTGATCGATTTGCAGGCAACGACTCCTGGCACACGCGGCGTTTGTTGGAATATGCGAATACCTTGACAGACGAGCAATTGGATCGGCCGCTGGCCACGGTCGTTGAGTTGCTGCCCTGGCGGGAGTCGAATAAGACGCTAAGGCAGTTGTTGGAAAACATTATCTTCACGAAAGAAGTTTGGACCGCCGCGCTGTCCGGAACGAGTACCGATATGAACCCTCCTAAGTCGCGGCGTTCCCCACAAGCGATGCTGCAAAGGCTCGAAAAGACCGATGCTGAACTGGATCGTATTTTGAGTGACGTCCGAAACCGCTCCGCCTGGGATGATACGTTCGTCGACGGTCTGTGCGAACCGGCGGAGACCTTCACGTTTGGCGGCGTCTTCGCCCATATCATGACCTTCAACGCCCATCGCCGATTGATGGCCTTAGACGTTCTGCGCCAACTCGGCGTTCAGACCGAAGGTTTCGGCGATCCCATGGAGTATGAGGAAAGTGTGGCGCCTTGGAACAAGCAGGTACTTGTCAAAACGCCATGAGAGAACAGGAAGACGCGGCACTGCGCTCCCGTATACTCCCTGCGGGGTGCACCAGCCTTTCCCCCATTTAGTGTTTCGCTGTTTGCTAACGAACCGAAGCGGTGGGTGCATTATGAGAAAACAAAATCAAGGGCGGGGCACCCGGCGACGGAATTTTACAGTCGGCGTGATATTCGTAGTGCTTGTTTCAGGTCTTGCGCGAGCACTGGAGTGTCCAAAGCCAGTCGAATCCGATCCTGCCGATCTAGTTCAATTCCTTGAGGCGCAGGCGCGCACGGCTGACCCGGAATGCGTCACGTTGGCAATTCGGCGTCTGGGCGAATTCCGTTCACCCTTAGGAATCGCGGTTCTGGTGGATCTGCTGGACTTTCGCAGGCCAGATAGTGACGCTGAAAAGCTTCACGTCTTCGATGCGCACGATAAATTCCCGGCCGTATCGGCACTTTTCGGAGTTGGGAGCCCTGCGATCCCCGATTTACTGACAAAGTTGAAGACCAGAAAGGCTTCTCCGACGGAAAGGAAAAACGGGATTCGTGCGATGATGTTCATCCACAGGGAGTCGCCGCCAGAAGCAATCAGGGTTCTGAAGGAAGCGGCTAATGCCGCCACGGACCCACAAGAGGCATCGCAATTAGAATCTGCTGCGAGGGATGCCGTCGCGTTCTGCGGTGAAAAATGGCGCGTCAAATGCGCAGATGAAGCGGCCAAATAAATTGACCGGGCCGAGTGCCTCAGCCTTTCCCCCATTTAGTGTTTCGCTGTTTGCTAACGAACCGAAGCGGTGGGTGCCCTACCCTCCGCGACTTTCGGAGGGTGGCCATGCTGCCTGCAATGGCTTGCTTAGAACTGCTTTGACATGCCCGTTTCAGGAATGATACAAGTCGAAGACTCAATCCAGAGTTGCATAATTCATTGCAGCCCACCCTCCGAACATCGCGGAAGGTAGGGCACCCACCTGGTGGGTTCATTATGAGAAAACAAAATCAAGGGCGGGGCACCCGGCAAGGCAACAACTGAGACGCGCGCTTTACATATCAGGAAGCTCGCGAGTGAGTCACTGAGTTAACGGTTCTTCGTCAAGGCTGTGTGCTGTAGTGTTCCTTATCATTCCCCTTTCACGTTCCAATCCATAGAATCATGTGACACGCCCAGCGTGCTGGATAGGCGGAGCTAACTGATCGATGCACCAGGAAACAATCATCGTCGAAGCAAAACAGGTACAGAAGTCGTACCCACAGCCCCATGGCGATCCGATCCTGGTGATTGCGCCCACAGATCTGACCATAAATTCCGGCGAAATCGTGGCACTGCTTGGTCCATCAGGTTCCGGCAAGTCCACTCTGCTTCGGATTCTTACCGGACTCTCGACGCCGTCCGCAGGTCGCGTTCTCTGGCACGGCGAGCCCCTCGGCACCGTGAAACCGAATGTCGCGATCGTTTTTCAGAGCTTTGCGCTTTTTCCATGGCTCACGGTTCTCGATAATGTCGAGCTGCCTCTGAAAGCGACAGGAGTGCCCGCGATTCCGCGGCGCAAGCGTGCACTCAAGATTTTGGACACAGTCGGTCTCGATGGTTTTGAGGCAGCGTATCCGAAAGAACTGTCCGGCGGAATGAAACAGCGTGTCGGGTTCGCACGTGCTCTGGTGATCGAACCGGAAGTGCTCTTCATGGATGAGCCGTTTTCTGCCCTCGATGTTCTCACGGCAGAGAACCTCCGCAGTGAATTGCTTGAGCTGTGGGAAAAGAAGGAAATTCCCACACGGTCCATCTTCATCGTCACGCACAACATTGAGGAAGCAGTGTTGCTTGCCGATCGTGTCATCGTACTCGGACGAAATCCCGCGCGCATCCGCACCGACTTCCGCGTGCAATTGCCTCGGCCGCGCGACCGCAAAGAGTCACTTTTCAACCGTTACATCGATTACATCTATACCGTGCTCACGCAGCCCGAGGCGGTCCCGTCTGTTCCGGGACAGCACGAGCAACCCGCTCAGCAGCAGGGGGCGAAGACCATGTATGAGATGCTGCCGCACGTTCGTCCCGGCGGCATCGCCGGACTGCTCGAAATGCTCGACGATCGCGGCGGACGAGAGGAAATCTCCCGGCTCGCGAAAGACCTGAGCTTCGAAATCGACGATCTGCTTCCGCTCATAGATGCCGCCGTCATGCTCGGCTTCCTCAAGGTCGAACAGGGCTATGCCGAGATCACTCCCGAGGGCCGTGCGTTCGCGTACGCAGAGATCCAGCGGCAAAAGGAACTCTTCCGTGAAGCCTTGCTCAAACGTTTATTGCTTTTCCGGCAAATCACGCGAGTGCTCGAGAGCAAGTCGGACCATGCGGTTCATGAAGAATTCTTCCACGATCTCCTGGACGAGCAATTCAGCGAGGATGAAACCATCAAGCAGATGGAAACCGCGATCAACTGGGGTCGCTATGCCGAGATCTTTGACTACGATGCCGGCCGACACCGCCTGATGCTTCCGCAGGGAGTAGAACCATCGCCCCCTCTGAATCAGGTGAAGCAGTGATCCGTGTCCGCACTTTCGCGCGCTCAGTGGTGAAACAACCGACATGGACGGTTGCCACTGACTTTGTAGTTCTCTTCTGTGGGCTAGCGTGTTTTTACGGAATCGTTCTGATCGCACGCTACTGGTCTGGCGGGTTTGTACGCGTAGCCCAGATCGATCGCTCTCCCACGGCACTCCCGGTGTACGCCTTCTACTCGCTGGTTCGCATTCTGATTGCGTACTTTCTGAGCCTGGTGTTTGCTCTTGGATATGGATGGTTGGCCGCTCACAAGCCTCGCCTCGAAGCGCCGCTGCTCGCGATCCTCGACGTGCTTCAGTCCATTCCGGTACTTAGCTTCCTCCCCGGTGTGATGTTGGCTCTCGTTGCCCTGATACCGACGCGACAATTAGGGCTGGAAATAGGCGTCGTGATCCTGATCTTCACTGGACAAGTCTGGAATATGGCTTTCAGCTTCTATTCATCGCTGAAGAGTATTCCGCGAGAGCTGCATGAAGCTACACGCATCTATAAGCTTTCGCCGTTACAACGCTTTTTCACTTTGGAACTGCCTTACGGCACCATCGGATTGGTTTGGAACTCGATGGTATCAGTTGCCGGCGGCTGGTTCTTCCTGATGGCCTGCGAGATGTTCGTGCTGGGGAAGCGCGACTTTCGCCTGCCTGGGCTTGGATCCTACTTACAAACGGCGGCTAGCGCCAGCGACACGGTCTCCATCCTGTGGGGGCTCGCGACGATGATCGGAATCATCGTGCTGCTCGACCAACTCGTGTGGCGGCCGATCATTGCCTGGTCGGACAAGTTCAAGTTCGAGCAGGTGGAGAGCGTCGCAGTACCCAGGTCTCCTATTCTGGAAGCTTTGCGGCGCTCTCAGGCGGTGAAGGTGTTGAGCAAGAGGATTGTCCGGCCACTCGCTGAACAGTTCGTGCTGAGCCTGGCTCAAAAAGCGCAGCGTCCCCGGCCTGAGAAGAAGACAGATAAAGCGCTGAGTTACACGCTCGCTGTCCTCATAATTGCAGTTCTTGCCACTGTCACTATCTACGCCTCAACCCGCGCAATCGGACTACTGCGCGACGTGGATCGATCCAATTTTCTTCTGACTCTCAAGAGTGCGGCAGCGACTTTCCTGCGCGTGAATGCTTCGTTGCTCATTGCCTCCGCCTGGACGATCCCAGCAGGCGTAGCCATCGGCTTCCATCCGCGCCTGGCTCGCATCGCGCAACCGCTCGCACAGATCGCTGCGTCGGTGCCGGCAACGGCTCTGTTTCCTATTCTGCTGCTGGGCATTGTGCAGTTGGGCGGAGGGCTCGGCGTCGGGTCAATTGCGCTCATGCTGCTAGGCACTCAGTGGTACATCCTGTTTAACGTGATCGCCGGAGCCATGGCCATCCCCTCGGACCTGCGCGAAGTCGCTGATGTCTTCAACTTATCGAAGAGAGACCGTTGGAAGACGGTGATCCTGCCTGGCATTTTTCCTTATCTGATCACCGGGCTCGTCACTGCATCCGGAGGCGCATGGAACGCCAGCATTGTCGCAGAGTATTTCCATATGAAAGACCAAACCTTGTCGACTCTGGGGCTGGGCGCAGCAATCAGCCGTGCGACCGATACCGGAAACTTCCCGCTACTTCTGCTTTCCACAATTGTGATGGCAACGATGGTGGTGACGGTGAATCGTCTGGTGTGGCGTCCTCTCTATCGTCTCGCGGAAACTCGATTCAGGCTTGATGCTTGAGCCAGCCCGCCACTAGGAAAATGTACAGTCCGTGGGATGATTCTTCCGTTCTGCCAAGGCCGCGCGCAACCTTACGGGCTCCGAACAGCGCCCTCGCAAAAGTCAAAATAAAGGGCCACATTGTCCCAAGTGATCGCAACTCCTTCGCGGAATTTGCGTCTGTACAAGCAAAGGGATAAGACGAACAACTCTCGATTAATGAATTCGGGACGCGGTATTTGTGCGTCTTGGCGGAGAGTTTGCACGTCTAAGTAGATAGATGTCACCCCGTGATACTTACAATTCATTGTCATTTCGAGCTTTTCCGCAGCTCAAGTCTTTCATTCTGCTCGGTCTCCTGACTCTCGTGACTTTCTTCTGCGTTTTGTCTGCACAGGCGCAACGGGGAGAGGGAGCAGTGGTGTCGACATCGCCCTCGGGGATCCAGGTTGACGAGATTATTCGGCGATTTGCAGCTAAGGAGAAAGATTTTCAGGCGGCGCGCGCCCACTACACGTATCGGCAATCCAACATCATTCAGACACTGGAAGGCAACACTGCCGACGGCGAATATCGCCAGGATTGGGACGTAAACTTCGACACGCACGGTAAGCGTTCGATCGCAGTGACCTATGCTCCGGAGCCAACGCTCACGCGCATCTCAATGACAAGTGAAGACACAAACGATCTGCAGAATGTAATGCCATTTGTGCTCACGACTGATGAGATTCCCGATTACAACATCTTGTACGTAGGCCAACAGCGCGAAGACGAGCTGCAGACTTACGTGTTCGACATCGCGCCGAAGCAGATCGAAAAGACTCATCGACGCTTTCAGGGTCGCATTTGGGTGGACAATCATGATTTCCAGATCGTGAAAACCTACGGAAAGTCAGTGCCAGATCTGCGCAGCGGCAAGGACGAAAATTTGTTTCCGCGCTTCACGACCTACCGAGAACAGGTCGACAACGTCTACTGGTTCCCCACATACACTAGCGCGAAAGACACGCTGCACTTCAAGGGAGGCGACGTCGACATTCGCATCATCATCAAGTACACGGACTACAAGCGTTTCGGCTCGGAGACGAAGATCCTCTACGACGGGAAGCAGCTTCCGACGGACCCCACTCCTCCGCCAAAGTAATTGAAGAAGAGCCCTGAATAGTTTGGGGGTCAAACTAGCGTTCTGATCCCCCAACCAAGACCCATCGAAGCAGAGACGTCCGCTGCAGCGTACGTCTCTGCTTTTCAGCTTGCGCTCGCTAAAAACTGATCTTGGCCGCGAATTGCAATCCACGCGGACCACCGCCGCCGAGGAATGGATTGCCAATGCCCACATCTCCGGTAGCAGTTAGCGCGTAGGAACCGATGCCGCGACCTGCGCCATCAAGTCCGTTTACCGCCGGATCGGCGATAAAGTTCGGCAACTCCGGATTCGCCAAGTTCGGATGGTTGAACAGGTTGAAGAACTCCGCGCGCAAGTGCAGCGTTACGTGCTCTGTGAGCGGCGTGTTCTTGAAGATGGTCGCGTTGAATTCCTTGAAGCTCGGACCGCGCAGGGAGTTGCGTCCGAGGTTGCCGAAGTGCCGCGTGCCCGGCACACAATCTGTGTCGGACGCAGAAGTGACGCCAGCGGCGATCGTGCACGGCACGCGGAACGACGTTAGATCGATGAAATTGAATGGCACCTTGCCGTAACGAACCGGTCCGGCGAGATCGGGACGGTCAAATCCTTCTCCCGCCCCCGAAAAATCGCCCTCGAAGTTGTAGTTGAACGAGAACGGCTGGCCGTCCTGCAGGTTTAGGACTCCGTCGAGACCCCAGCCATCGGTGAGTCGTGCGTGACTTCCCTTGCGATTTGGAAACTCATAGGTGAAGTTCCAGGTGAAGCGGTTGCGAATATCGAAGTTGGAATTTCCGCGTTCCAGATTGGGAGCAAGACTGTTGTTCGGCTGTGCAGCATTGGGAATGAAGTCCTCGCTGTCGCTGGCGTTGTCGATGGAGTGCGAGTAAACGTAGTTCGCTTGCGAGGTTATTCCGTGGAAACCGCTGAGCCGCAGACTTGTCTGCAGGCTGTGATAGATGGAATTGGCGCTGGCTTCCTCCTGATTGATGAAAAAGAAATTGCTAAATGGCCTGGGAACACTAAAGCTCTGAATGCCGTTGGCCAGATCAGAGGCCGTAATCGCAGCCTGACTGGGCTGATTGATGTCCCGAAAACGGAAAAGCTTGGTACCCTTTGCACCGACGTATCCAATCTGGGCGACAGCCCTACTGCCAAGCTGCCGCTGGATATTTAGATTGAAATTCTGGACATAGGGCGTGCGGATGTGCGGATCGACTCCGAAGAAGTCTCCCAGGGGTGCCGGACTTGAATACACAGGAGTATTGGCGGACAACGGCGTTCCGCTCAAGCCCGCAAAAGAGATGGCTGCCGGTCCAATCCCTGAATAGGCGGGGCCGGGACAGAACGTGCAGTTGAACGGCACGTGTCCGAGAAAGATGTCCTGCGAGAACGCGTCGTAGAACAATCCCCAGCCACCGCGAACCACAGTCTTTCCCTGACCACGGACGTCGTAGGCGAAGGCCAAACGCGGAGCAAAGTTGTTGTAATCGGGCTCGTACAAATTCCGCGAAGTACCACCAGTTCCCACTTGGAAGACGGCATCCAATGTGGGATCGAAATGGTAAAAGAGATTATCCCTCTCGCTTACCAAACCAAAATAGTCCCAGCGCAGGCCTAAGTTCAGGGTTAAGCGCGGAGTGGCGCGGAAGCTATCCTGAGCGTAGAAGCTGTGACTATTCTCGACTGAATGGCGCGCGGTGAAGCCTTGCGCCTGCGAGCCGCCGCTTGGAACGCCTTGCAGGAAGTCGCTCAGCGTGTCGAATGAGAGCCTGCCGCGGAAATTCGAGTCCTGGATGACTTTGATGGTCGTCCGACGGTACTCATATCCGAACTTGATATCGTTCCTACCTGCTTTCCAGGTGTAGTTGTCGATGAAGTGCCAGTTGGAGTCGACACGATCACGCGGCACGCTGGCGGTCGCGCCAATGACTGAAAATCCGGCAGCCGAGATCTTCGGCAACCCGAAATCGAAAGGCTGTGCGCCTGTGTTCAAGCCGATGGAGCTTGGATTGAACGCGCTGTCTTCGGGGAAGAATCCCTCGGCAAAGCGATTCCATCCCAGACGCGCTTCGTTCACCTGCTTTGGGTTCACGACCTTCACGTACGACAGCGAAACCAGTTGTACACGCGTCGGCGTGACCGTGTTGAAGCCCGGCAGCAAGCCTCCGGCTAGCTGAGCAAAGGGGAAGCTCTGATCGCTGTCCCCAAAGTAGTAGCGGCCGGTAAGCAGGTTATTGCTATCGAAGTTGTGATCGATCTTCGCGATCATGCTGTCCACGCGATTCTTGAAGCGCGTGGCCGTAGAGAGATTCCCGCCGTTCGGGCATCCCGAGTCATCGCTGGTCACAGCAAGATTCGGCACGGGCCAGGGATTGCGTTTGAGCAGCGAGGCAATTACCGGATTGGGATTCCCGTTCGCAGCTATGTCGGCGGCGATTTGCTTGGGATCGGGAACGCAACTGAGTCCAGCCTGAGCGCCGGTCTCGCGCTGGCCTTCATAGTCGACGTAGAAGAAAGTGCGATTCCTGATGATCGGGCCACCGAACGCGCCACCGAATTGGTTGTTGTGGAAAGGATTCTTTCCGCCGACGTTGTTGAAGTAATTGCGCGCGCCCATTTGACCAGTGCGGAGAAACTCAAGCCCCGAACCGTGAAATATGTTGGTACCACTCTTCGTAACGATGTTCACCACAGCCCCGCTATTGCGCCCATACTCGGCTTCGTAGTTCGAAAGCACGCGCAGCTCTGCGACCGCGTCAATGGGGAGAATCGTCGCCGGATCGCCAAAAACTCCAGCCTCGTTAATGGCGGGATCGTTGCGGAAGCCGTCGTTCATGTCCGTGCCGTCGAGCAGAAAATTGTTCGATCGGCCGCGTGAACCGTTCATCGAGAACGTGCCGAAGGATCCGGGGGAATCCGAAATCTGATCGGGCGAGCCGGATACCCCTGGATTGAGGTAGATCAGCTTGGTGTAGTCACGTCCATTGACGGGCAAATTTTCGATCGCTTTCGTAGTCAGGGTCCCGCCGAGTTCAGCCGACGTGGTCTCTACCAGCGACAGCGTCTCTCCTGAAACTTCGACAGTCTCGGAGACTTGTCCCGCCGGTAGCTGTGCGTCCACACGACGCTCGGTCGCAACGTCGACAATGACATTCCTCGTGACTGAAGTCTGAAAACCCGTTGCAGCGACAGTCACAGTGTAGCTGCCCATCGGTAGTTCAGGAACGCTGTAGCTGCCGTCAGAGGTGGTCTCGGTGTTTCGTTCAAGGCCGGTCGCCACTTGACGTACGGTGACCTTCGCACCGGGAACGACGGCGCCGGAAGAGTCGGTTACTGTGCCCAAAATGGTGCCACGAAACGTTTGCGCAATTACACCTGGCACGGCTAGAACTAGGAAGAAGAGCAAGGCGAGACGGGACTTCATAGGGGAACTCCTCAATAAAAGTCGGGGCAGAAGTGCTCTGGAAAAAGTTATGGGGACAGCTTACAGCAAAACTGCACTTGTAGGCTGTCCCCTATTTCCCAGTTTAGTTCTCAGCACGCTTGCGGATGAATGCAGGCACGTCGAGGTCGTCACCATCGATGCCGTTTACGCTGTTGCGAACTGCTTCGAGAGAGATGGAATCTCTCACCGGCGCCACTACGCGTGAGGCCATAGACATCGCGGAAACTGCGACTGGAGCGGCGACGCCTACTGACGCATGTATTTCATCCTCCAACTCATGATGATTGTGTGCGTGGGACTCAACTGCCGCAACTGGCGAGGATCTTTCCTGCATCGTCACCTGTGGACTCGGCGCATGCGGTGAAGTAGCACGAGCAGCGGCGATTGCTCCGACAGCGACGCCCGTAGCGCGGTCGCTGCGCTGTATATGATCGCTCTTGAACCCCGTCGCGATGACTGTGATCTTCACGTCGTCCTTCATCTTTTCGTCGAGCACAGCGCCGAAGATAATGTTGGCATCTTCGTGGGCCGCATTCTGGATGATGGTGGATGCCTCGTTCACTTCGGCCAACTTAAGCGTGCTTGATCCCGTGATGTTGATAAGGATGCCGCGTGCTCCGTCAATCGCACCTGCTTCGAGCAATGGAGACGCGATAGCCGCCTGCGCTGCTTCCAGAGCGCGACGTTCGCCGCGACCTGTGGCCGTGCCCATTACCGCATAGCCCATGCCTTGCATGATCGTCTTCACATCGGCAAAGTCGCGGTTGATGATGCCGGGAATGGTGATGATGTCGGAGATACCCTGCACGGCCTGGCGCAGAATGTCATCGGCAACGCGGAAGGATTCAAAAAAGCCCGCATTTTGCGCCACCGCGAGCAGCTTCTCATTCGGGATCACGATGGTTGTGTCTACCGATTCGATGAGCTCGTCCAGTCCGTGATCAGCTTGCGACTTGCGGCGTTTTCCTTCGAATGCGAAGGGCTTGGTGACGACGGCGACTGTCAGTGCGCCCATTTCGCTGGCTAACGACGCGATAATCGGAGCCGCGCCAGTGCCCGTGCCGCCGCCGAGTCCTGCTGTTACAAAGACCATGTCTGCGCCTTCGAGCGCTTCGATGATCTGATGAGCGTCCTCGAGCGCGGCTTTCCTTCCCACTTCGGGATTTGCGCCGGCACCCAACCCGCTGGTGAGCTTTACGCCGAGCTGAATCTTCACCGAGGCCTGCGACATTTGCAGCGCCTGAAGATCGGTGTTGGCTACCAGGAATTCAACGCCTTCCACCTTGGCATTGATCATGCGGTTCACCGCATTGCCGCCGCCACCGCCCACACCGATCACTTTGATCTTCGCGTTGTTGCGCGGATCCTCGTTGAAGCTAATGCGGATGTCTTCGGAACTACCTTCGGCTTTGCCTTTTGCCATAAGTCATTCTCCCTTCAAGTTTTGCGCTCGCTCTCACAATCGGGTGATCGGGCCATCGGGTGAACTAACAGCCGATCTGGCTTATTTTGCAATTTCGTAATTTCCTGATTTGGTGAGTTTGACATCGCTACATCGCTAAATCGCAAAATCACGAAATCACCCGATGTCTTTACTTCACCCGATCACCCGATGGCCCGATCACCCGATTCTTCAGGCTCCTACAAACAACGTTCTGAGCCTTGCCTTGAGACTCTGTTGCTCCTCCTTGATTCGCCCCACACGTGCACGATGCGTGTACATCAGCAAGCCAACACAACTAGCAAAATCCGTCTGTGCCAGACTCGTCGGCATTCGTGGAATGCCGCTCACGTGTCCCAATCGTGCGGGACAACGCAGAACCTGCTCCGCGATTTCGCAAATTCCTGGCAGTCGCGAGGCGCCGCCGATCAGGACGCAACCAGCGCCAAGTCCCTCAAAAACCCTGGCTTGGCGAAGCTGATCACGAAGCATCTCGAAGAGCTCTCGCGCACGAGGCTCGAGGATCTCGCCTAGGGTCCGCTGTAACATCAGCCGTGCGGGTCGTTCGCCTACGGAAGGTACTTCGATTTCGTTTCCTTCCGGAATGCTGGTCACCACGGCGGCACCAAACATCCGTTTCATTTTCTCTGCCTCAGCCAGAGGTGTGCGCATGCCAACTGCCACGTCGTTAGTGAAGTGATCGCCGCCAATGGGAACGACTCCGGTGTGAGCGATAGCGCCTTCGTAAAAGACCACTACCTCAGTCGACCCAGCTCCGATGTCGATGAGGCAGACACCTAATTCGCGCTCGTCGGCATCGAGCGTGGCGTCGGCACAAGCCAGCGGCTCGAAAACGATATCGTCAACGTGAATTCCGGCCTTATTGGCTGCGGTCACCAGATTCTGCGCGGCTCCGGTAGCGCCGGTTACGACATGCGCATTCACTTCGAGTCGCATTCCAATCATGCCGATGGGATCTTGAATGCTGCCTTGCTCATCGACGATGAACTCCTGCGGAAGCAGGTGGATGGTCTGGCGATCCGGAGGAAGAGACACCGATCGCGCCCGTTCCACGGCCTGGCGAACGTCGTCGCGATTGATCTCGCGCGGGCGCGAGCCCAGGTTGATGCCGCCCCGGCTGTTGAAACCCCGAATGTGTGGGCCGCCTATTCCAATCGCCGTGCGCTCGATAGGCAGTTGAGCCGTTGCTTCGGCCTGCTCAACCGCACGCTGAATCGAGGCTGTAGCTTTGTCGAGCTCGACAATCACGCCTTTGCGCGAGCCTTTCGAATCGGCGATGCCGTGTCCGCGATAGCGCAGGCCAGCTTCCGTAACTTCCCCAACCAAGACGCAGGTCTTCACGCTGCCTACGTCGAGAATGCAGATCGAGTTCTCGTTTACTTTTGCCATTATTCCTAAAACCCGATTTCACCACGGAGACACGGAGGCACGGAGAAGAGCAATTCGAAGGAATTTTGATGAAAGGCGACAGTGCCTTTGATTTCCGCGCGCACCCTCATCGTTTTCCTCCGTGTCTCCGTGTCTCCGCGGTGAAATTCCTCTTCATAACCTCGTTGCTGCTATCTGGGTTCACGATGATCTGTCCGTCGTAGCGCAGGTCGACTGAATCGAGCGTCTGAAATTGCTGCCGCCATGCGCCCGCATGGGACAGATAAAGCTTGAAGCGCGAAAGAAATTGATCAGCGCCAAGATGAACGAGCACCGCCCCAGCAGGATCGGCAACTGTCACTTTCAGATCCTCAGGGTCCGTCAGATCTACTTCGCTCAGGTCGTTTGAGTAATGGTTTCCGCCAGCATCCAATTCGCTCATCAATCGCGAATAGAACTTCATCTGAACGCCACGAGTTGAAATTGGGTCGGAATCGCTCAAACCGAATACAACCGGAAAGGAATAGTGTGCTCTGCGCGCTGGTTCCATGATGACGCCGTGGGCGTCCACCAAGTGAATACGCCCATTGATGCGAGCGAAGGCAACAGGTGTGCGCTCTTGAACCTGCACTGCAAGGCGATTCGGCAACAGGCGCATCAAGCTTGCTGATTCGATCCAGGGAATTTCTTCAAGCTGCTTCTTGCGCTGCTCCAACGGAATGAAGAAAACATTGCGCCCGATATCTCCACCGAGCACTTCCATGACTTGGGAACGGGGCACCTTATCCAAGCCACTGATACTGATGTCGTCGCTCGACAGCACGCGAAACCGCCAGTTTCTTGTTCCGTAGCGATAAACGCTGCCGTAAGCAAGCGCCCCGACCGAGAGCAGCGCCACCACGCTCAGCGCGATTCGGATGCGACCGGCAGTCTTCTTAGGAAGAGCACCCTTGCGAACAACAACTCGCCGGCCGGCACGGCGAAATTGTGGCTCAGGATTCGTATCGGCGAGAGACGAGTCCGCACCGAACCCCGAGTTGAGTTCGTCGTCGCCAGCAGAAGCGACATCGACGCGAGTGGAAATATCCAACTCTTTATACTGAGCGTCGTTTCGCGGCATTAATCGATTGTCAGAGAATCGCCGTACTTGCAACTATAACCGCAAACGATGAATTTTCAGAGCAGGAAAATGAAGGTCGAGAGATTTTTTTGAATTGAATTCGTAGCAGATCGGGTCATCGGGTGATCGGGTGATCGGGTGATTTGCCTTCAAGCGATGAAACGCCCTGTTTGCTCGACATGCGGCGCGCGTTTCGCTTCTCAAGCTCTTCCAATACTAGTGGTCCAATTTGATAAACGCTGCCTGCACCGAGAGTGAGCACGAGATCTCCACTCTTCGCATTTGATGCAGCATGACTTGCAGCATCAGCAAACGAGGTGACGTATTCAGCTTGTGTTCCAGAAGACGTGATGCGCTCAGCTAGTCCTTCGGCCGTTACACCAGGAATCGGTTCTTCGCTCGCAGCATAAATATCGAGCAATTGAAGCGTATCGGCATAGCCAAAAGCGGTTTCGAATTCGTCGGCGAGATCGCGGGTGCGCGTGTAACGATGTGGTTGAAAGATCACATGGATGTTCCTGAATCCACACTGCCGAGCGGCTGCCAGAGTCGCGCGTATCTCTGTGGGATGATGCCCGTAATCGTCGACGACGCTCACTCCGTCGACCTTGCCTTTGAGCTGGAAACGGCGATCTACGCCGCGAAATTGCGAGAGCGCTTCGGAAATCTTCTCTGCAGGGATATCCAGTCCGATTCCGGCTGCGACCGCGGCCGTCGCATTCAGCACGTTGTGGTGGCCGGGCACATGGAGATCAAACTCGCCGATCTTCGTCCCACGGTTCACGACCTCGAACCGGCTGCGTGGCCGCCCGTCTTCGGATCTGCAGCCTTCCTCCAACACGCGAGTGTGAAAATCGCACTCCTCCCCAGCACCGTACGTAATTACACGGCGCTCTAATCGGGGGAGCAGGTTGCGAAGACGTTCATCGTCCTGACATGCGATCACCGCGCCATAAAAAGGAACTCGGTTCATGAAATCGACGAAAGCTTGTTCCACATCGTCCATATCGCGATAGCAGTCCATGTGTTCGCGATCGACGTTGGTCACAATCGACAGAATCGGCGAGAGCTTCAGAAACGACCGGTCGCTCTCATCGGCTTCGGCGACCAAATACTGCGATTTCCCCAAGCGTGCATTAGAGCCCATAGCATCTACGCGTCCACCAACGACGACTGTGGGATCGAGTCCGCCGGCCGCGAGCACCGCGGCAACCATCGATGTGGTTGTGGTCTTGCCATGCATGCCGGCAATCGCGATGCCGTACTTCAGGCGCATGAGTTCGGCGAGCATCTCGGCACGGGGAATCACCGGAGTGTGCTGTGCTCGCGCAGCCTGGATTTCGGGATTGTCTCGCGTGACCGCCGATGTGGTGACCACCGCCTCGGATCCTGTGACATTCTCCGCACGATGCCCAATAAAGATGATGGCACCGAGGCTCGCAAGGCGTTGCGTGACCGATGACTCGCGCAAATCGGAACCCGAGACCTTGTAGCCCAGGTTAAGCAGCACCTCAGCAATGCCGCTCATGCCGATACCGCCTATGCCGACGAAATGAATTCGTTGAACTTTGGCAAACATGGTCTAAAAGACAGCGTACAGGCAACAGGTTACAGGAGGATAGGAATGGTCATTTCCTTACCCCAGGGGTCTTTGATATGTCCGCCGCCATCGTGGCGATTTCCTTTCCTGCGTTCGGATGGGACAACGATTGCGCTTTGGCTGACATGCTAAGCAACGCTGTTGGATTTCCGAGCATTTCCGCGACGACCGCACTGAGGCTCGCCGGGCTGAGTTGCGATTCCGGAATCATGCGCGCTGCGCCCGCGCTCTCTAATGCCTGTGCATTCTTGAGTTGATGATCATCGGCTGCTAACGCAAATGGAACGAATATGGCGGGCTTTCCTGCGGCAGTAATCTCGGCGACGGTGCTGGCTCCAGATCGGCATAACACCGCATCCGCCTGAGCAAATGCCGCAGGCATGTCATCAATGAAGCGGCTCACCTCGACCGGGAGGTTCGCCTGCCTGTACGCCGCATCTACGCGCTCGAAATCGCGCTCGCCGGTCTGGTGGCGAATGTGAATGCCAAGTGCGTGCCACTTTGGAATAGCGTCAATCATGGTCTGGTTGAGTATGCGCGCGCCCTGGCTGCCGCCAAACACGAGTAACGAGCCTGGAGGCGAGAACTTTCGCTCGGCGATTTTGAAGAATTCCTGCCTCACGGGCACGCCGGTCACACGGGCATTATGGAAGAACTTCTTGGTCTCCTCAAAATGCACCGCTGCTGCGGTCACGTAACGGGCCACGACTCGGTTGGCGAATCCCGGCACCAGATTAGGTTCGAAAGCGAGAGTGGAGATGCGCATCAACAGAGCTGCCAACATGCCGGGACCAGAAGCATATCCGCCAACACCGATCACAACTTCCGGCCGAAACTCGGCAAAGATCTTGCGGCAGGCGAGGACTGCTCGAGGAATATCCGTGAGCGTCCTGGCACGACGAGCCAAGCTGACACCCTTCAGTTGTCCAACCTGGACTAGACGCAGCTCAAACCCGGCCTGCGGAACGAGGCGGGTCTCGATCCCCCGACTCGTGCCCACGAAGATGACTTCTGCAGAGTGAACCTGGCGAAGCTCGCGCGCGACGGCCAGTGCAGGAATTACGTGACCGCCAGTGCCTCCGCCCACAATCGCTACCCGCATCGACTAGTCTGTCTGCTGGCTGATATTCAGCAGCACACCCACGCAGGCGAGCGTAATGAAGAGCGAACTTCCGCCGTAGGAGATGAACGGCAGAGGAATACCCTTCGTCGGGAGCAAACCTAGCACCACGCTGATATTGAAGAAGGCTTGAATCGCGATCGTGCTGGTGATGCCAACTGCAAGCAATCGAGCGTAGAGGTCTGAGGTGCGGATCGCCGCTCGCATGCCCCGGTAACAAAACACTCCAAACAACGCGACCACTGCCACCGTGCCCAGCAGGCCGAGTTCTTCGGCGATCACGGCAAAAATGAAATCGGTGTGCGGCTCAGGAAGATAAAAGAGCTTCTGCTTCCCTTCCATAAGTCCGATACCAGCGATGCCCCCCGTGCCCACCGCAATGAGCGACTGAATCATATGGAAACCTGCGCCCTGCGGGTCGGCCCAAGGATCCACAAATGCCAGCATGCGCTGACGGCGGAAGCCGACATGAAAGAGGAGGTAATACAGCGCGGGCAAGCTAGCCAGCACTCCATATCCCAGGTACCTCAGCTCCATGCCGACAACAAACAGCACTGAGGCAGTCATGGCCATGCAGACTAGAGCGGTGCCCAGGTCGGGCTGCTTCACAATCAGCAGTGAAAAAATCAGGCTGGGTAGCACGGCGGGCAGCAGAGTTCGCCGCCAATCATCGATCGCTCCGGTTCTGGTCTCCAAAAAGAATGCTAGAAAGAAAATGAGCGCGGGCTTTGCCAGCTCTGAAGGCTGGAAGGAGAGCACGCCGAAGCGTATCCAACGATGAGTATTGTGCGAGCGGTCGAGAAACAGCACCGCTACCAACAGCACCATCGTCACGCCGAGTAGGGTAAAGACCACGGCGGGATGCTTGTATTTCCGGTAGTCCACTCGCATGAGCACAACCATCGCGAGCACTCCTGCGCAGGTCCAACCGATTTGCCGCAAGAGGAAGGTGTACGGGGACCCAAAGCGGTCTTTGGCCATCACGGCTGAAGCGCTGAAGACCATGACCAGTCCAAGAAGAACAAGAAGGAGAGTGGCGCCGAAGAGCCAGCGATCAACGCTGACGCGCTTCGCCATCAGCGGCGCTCCTGGCCTGCGGTTGCAGGGCTAGCGAATTGTTCCACTAATGTACGGAAAGTACGTCCGCGGTGTTCGTAGTTCTCGAACTGGTCGAAGCTGGAACAGGCTGGAGCCAGCAATACGACATCTCCCACTTTGGCGAGATCACGGGCACGCTCGACCGCATTGTCGAGGGTCTTGCACGGCAGCACCTCAACCGCTGACTGCACGTGCGAACGGATCTTTTCCGCCGCCGCGCCGATCGTGTAGACGCGTTTTACTCTCTCACGCAGCAGATTGTTCATCAGTGTGTAATCGCTGTCTTTGTCTTTACCGCCGAGAATCAAGTGAATATTTCCAGGGAAAGATTCAATCGCCTTAATAGTGGCATCGACATTTGTCGCTTTGGAGTCGTTGTAATACTCCACTCCGGCAACCGTGGCGATGTGCTGCAGCCGATGATCGACGGCTTTGAACTTCCGCACGGCATCACGAATACTTGTCCCATCGGAACCACAAAGACGGCCAACGCTGACCGCAGCCAGCACATTCTCGAGATTGTGGGCGCCCTTAAGCGGAATTTCCGAGACCGGCATGATTTTGTCCTCGCGCTTAAAGTCGCGCCAATAGATCTCGCCTCCTCGGACAAATGCTCCAACCTGTTCGCCACTTAACTCACGCTTGCGTGTGAACCAGCAGAGCTGGGCCTTGGTGCGCGTTTCGAGTCCAGCGCTGCCCGGATCGTCGAGGTTCAACACCGAGTAATCGGACACGGTTTGATTCTCGAATATGCGCGCCTTCGCCGCTGTATAAGCCTCCATGCTGCCGTGCCGATCGAGGTGGTCGGGCGTAATGTTCAGGACGACCGCAATCGAAGGATGAAACGTCTGAATCGTCTCGAGTTGAAAGCTTGAAACTTCGATCACGTTCACGGTGTCATCGGTCGAATCATCCACCAGGAGAATCACTGGTGTTCCAATGTTGCCGCCGATGAGAGTTCTTTGACTGGCACTGGCGATCAACTCGCCGCACAGAGTAGTCGTCGTAGTCTTGCCGTTCGAGCCTGTGATCGCGACGATCTTTCCTTTGAGAAAGCGAGTTGCTAACTCAATTTCTCCGATCACGGGAATGCCCTGGGCGCGTGCGCGAACTAGCTGTGGGATATCCGAGGGCACGCCCGGACTGACTACGATCAGGTCCTGATCGCGAAAAGTGCGCTCGCCGTGTCCGCCGGTTTCGACCGCGATTCCACGGTCGAGCAGGGCTGGAATTTGGTTCTTCAGCTCACTTTGGCTTCGGGTGTCAGAGACGGTAACACGAGCGCCGCGAGCGGCTAAAAACTGCGCAGATGCGACGCCGGATTTTCCTAGTCCGACGACAAGCACGCGTTTGCCTTTCACATCCATCGCCATCTGCCATTCTGCCACGAGTTGCTCTGGACTTCAGCGCAGTTTCAGCGTCGTAAGAGCAAAGAGTGCAAACACGAGCGCAGCAATCCAGAAGCGCACGATCACCTTCGACTCCGACCACCCAATTAACTCAAAGTGATGGTGCAGTGGCGCCATCTTGAAGATGCGCTTCTTGCGAAGCTTGTACGAACCCACTTGCAAAATCACCGACAGCGCTTCAAGCACGAATACTCCACCGATGAATGGCAGCAGCAGCTCCTGCTTGATGATGACGGCGACGGTCCCGATGGCGCCACCCAGTGCCAGCGAGCCGACGTCGCCCATGAAGATTTCGGCGGGATGCGCGTTGTACCAAAGAAAGCCGATACTCGATCCGACCATGGCGCCGCAGAACACGGTAAGCTCTCCGACCTGCGGCATCTTTTGCAATTCCAGGTACTCGGCAAAGCGCGCGTGGCCGCTTACGTAAGTAAGGACCGTCAAAGCAGCGGCGGCTACGATTGTGCAGCCGATCGCGAGCCCATCCAGTCCATCAGTGAGGTTAACCGCGTTGCTCGATCCCACAATCACTAGAACTACAAAGATGATGAACGGAAGAAACGCGAGGACCCAGAGGTGAGGAGACTGCAGCAGCGCTTCGATCGCCAGATCAGGTCGAAACCGCTTTATGAAAGGCACCATCAGATGCGTGGAGTATTGACCGGTCGCCTGCATGGCAACCAACACGACCGCGATAATGAAGCTAACCGCGATCTGTAGACCTAGTTTGGAGCGGCCCGTTAGCCCGAGGTTACGATGATGGACGATCTTCAAGTAATCGTCTGTAAATCCAATCGCTGCGAATGCCAACGTCGAGAGCACAACCATCCAGATATATCGGTTCGTCAGGTCGGACCAGAGTAGCGTAGGAACGACGATGGCGACCACGATAAGCACTCCGCCCATGGTTGGAGTGCCCGCCTTCTTCTGATGGGCGGCTGGACCTTCTTCTCTTATGTATTGCCCAATCTGGAACTGACGCAATTGCCGGATAATGGCTGGACCTACGATCATCCCCATGAATAGCGCAGTGAGACTGGCAAAGGCGGTGCGGAAAGTGATGTAACTGAAGATGCGAAAAGGAGGGAAGACCGTGTGCAGCCTCTGATACAGCAACCAATAAAGCAATCTTCCTCCGCTCTAACCGATATATCTAATATGAATCACCCTGGGGATATGGGCCTAACGTGTACCTTGTTCAGTTCGTCATGTAAGACGTAATTTCTCATTCAGCCGTTCGAGAGCGCGTTCGAGCCGCACCCCGCGAGATGCCTTGAGCAAAACCACATCGCCGGCTTGAAGGTTGTCGGCAAGCCAATCTCCTGCCTGTTCTGGCTCCGCGAAAAATTTCGCGTTCACACCAGCGGCCGCAGCACCTTCCACTATAAAGCGAGCCTGCCCACGTACTCCGATGAGAATATCGATCTTGCGTTGTGCAATGTGATTCCCGGATTCGCGATGCAAATCGGGAGCGGTGGGACCGAGTTCAAGCATCTCGCCCGCCACCACAATCCTGCGTTTGGCCGGTGAAGCCGCCACCACGTCCACCATAGCATCGAGCGCCTTGGGATTCGAGTTGTAAGAGTCGTTGATGAGCGTGGCGCCGGCAACCTGAGTAACTTGTCCGCGCTTGTCGGGAGCCTTGAGCGAAGCAAGCGAAGCTGCAGCTTCAGTTGGCGTGACTCCGCCCTCGAGAGCGACCGCGATGCCCGCTAAGGCATTCAGCAGGTTGTGACGTCCCAGCAACGGCAGCTCCAGCGGAGTGTTCACTCCACTCGCAGCGAGCTGAAAACGCGATCCGCGTGGACCGAGGTCCTCAATCCGCTTTGCGCAGACCTCGGCCGGATGTTCAATGCCGAACCGAATGACTTTCCCGTGAAAATCGCGCCCGAACTGCGAAACGTAAGCATCGTCGGCATTCAGGAAAGCCATCCCACCCGCGGGCAATGCCGCAATCAACTCATATTTTGCCCGCGCAATGCCCGAAATGCCCTCCGGAAAAAATTCGAGATGAACAGGAGCGACCGAAGTGACCACACCCCAATCCGGCTTTGCAATCTCGCACAACGCGGCGATCTCTCCTGCGTGCGACATGCCCATCTCAATCACGGCGATGTCGTGCTCCGATTCGAGCTTTAGGAGTTGCAAGGGCAATCCGAAATGATTATTGAGGTTTCCGAGTGATTTCAGCACGTGAAAGCGTGCCGAGAGCAGATGCGCGATTACATCCTTGGTCGTGGTCTTACCAGCAGAGCCCGTCACGCCGATTAATCGCTTACCCCAAAGTCTGCGGACTGCGGCTCCTAGTCGCTGAAGGGCGACGAGCGTGTCCTTTACGATCAGTACTTGTTCTTCGCCGGCGAACTTCTGAGATTGATCCTGCGCGACTACCGCTGCAACCGCACCAGACCTGAGCGCGCCTGAGACGAATTCATGACCATCGAGCCGCTCGCCTTTTACGGCAAAAAATAGATCCCCCGGCTGGATGGTGCGGGAGTCGATCGAATAACCAGACGCCACCCGCTCGCCATCGAAGTTGCCCGATGCTTCAATGAACTCTGCAATTCGCCACAACGGCAGCTTCATGCGACGGGCGCTCCCTCAGGAACGAACGCCCTATAACTCAAACTAGCCAACACTTCCTTAGCGATCTGCACATCATCAAACGGGAACGTGCCGTCACGAGTGATCTGGTATTTCTCGTGACCTTTGCCGGCGAGAAGAACTATGTCGCCCGAACGAGCCTCAACGATTGCGAGCGTAATTGCCTTTCGACGATCGGGCTCAACGGCGTGTGGAGTTCCCGTTTGCAGTAGGCCCGGCAGGGCATCAGCGATGATCTTTTGCGGGTCCTCACTGCGAGGATTGTCGGACGTCAGTACCACAAAGTCGCTGCCTTCTCCGGCCGCACGCCCCATGAGCGGACGCTTAGAGCGGTCACGATCGCCGCCACACCCAAACATAGTTATGATCCGGCCCGGCGCCTTTTGCTTATCGCGCAATTGCCGCGCGCTGCGAGTGAGATTGCGCAATGCATCGTCCGTGTGGGCATAGTCGACGACCACGATAAAAGGCTGCCTACAATCAACCAGCTCGAACCTGCCCGGTACCCGCTCGAACGAGGCTATCGCGTTGCGAATCTGCTCAACAGCACATCCGCGAGCAAAGCCTGCGCCAGCCGCAGCCAGCACGTTGTAAACGTTGATCTCACCAATCAATCGTGATTCACACGCGACCGACTTGCCTCGAACGCGCAGCCGAAACCGCGTTCCTGTAGGCAGATACTCGATGTTCTGCGCAGTCACATCGCATTCGGAACGAAGCCCGTAGCTCATGGTTTCGGTACCGCTGTGCTTCGCTGTCCCAAGAAGCGAAGTTCCAAAGCTGTCATCGGCATTGACTACGGCCAACCGGGGAGGAGCGGCCCCATTCGACTCGAACAACTTTTGCTTCGACGCAGAGTAGGCATCCATGGTGCGGTGGTAGTCGAGATGATCGCGTGTTAGGTTCGTAAAAACCGCCACATCGTAATGCAGTCCATAGACGCGCCCCTGCTCCAATGCGTGAGACGAGACTTCCATCACGACCTCGCTCGCACCTGCCCGCAGAGCCTCGTCGAATGTCGCATTCAGCTCCAGTGACTCGGGCGTTGTGTGAGGAGCAGGAATGACGCGACCGGCAACGTGATACTCAATGGTTCCAATCATCGCCACCGAGCGGCTCGCGGCTCGCAGAATGTGCTCGGTAAGGAAAGTGGTCGTGGTCTTTCCATTCGTTCCAGTGATTCCCGTCAGCTTCAACTTCTCTGCTTGTCGAGCATAGAAGTTGGAGCTAATGCGAGCCAATGCTTTCCGGCCGTGCGCTACTCTGGCGAATGCTACGCTGCCGGGCAAAGCAACGTCATCGGAATCGGAAACTACGGCAACTGCGCCCTGGCGGATCGCTGTATCGATGAAGCGATTGCCATCGCTGGTTTCACCATGCATCGCAAGAAAGACGAATCCAGGACGCACCTTGCGCGAGTCATAGGCGACACCTTGAACATCGGCGTCGCCAGCGATTGAGATCGCGTCGACGTCGCGCATGATTTCTCGGAACTTCATTGAGGCGATTATAGTGGCGTAAATTCCGTTGATAATTGAGGTAAAGACCTAGGGAAACACTAAAGGTCTAGCGCGCAAATTGCACTGTCACGTGTCCACCAGTGGGCAGTCGCGCGCCGGGCATCGGATTCTGTTGCCTCGCCACTCCGGAGCCGAAGATGTCGACCTCCAGCCCTGCCTTTTGGCTCTCTTCGATTACTGTGCGGACCGGCTTGCCCAGGAATGACGGCACAGTCTTTGCGGCGTCCACGTCAAGCACAACGGTTCCAGTCCTAGGGAGGAGCGGGGAATTCGAACCTTCATGCAGGGTTGTGCTGCCATCACTAGACGCAGCATGCTGCGTCTCTACAGTTGCTGCTTGACGATAGGCAGCAGGAACGACTCCGTGATCATTTGACGGGGCAGCAGACGCAACCACCGTGGCGGCTGAATCCTGCTGATTGTCATTCTCTGCAACCTCCTCGCCCACATGATCCGGCGAACCTTCCATCTCATCCTCGGGCTTGGCTTTGGCGCGAAGGAGCATTCGCTGCGGGTTTCTGACCTCTACGTCATGAGGAACGTCGAGATACTCAAGAACCTGCTGCGCGATGCGATTGAAGATCGGCGCAGCAACATCGCCTCCGTGATGCGCGCCAACGGGAGAATCTAAGATCACCGTCACCGTAATCGCAGGATTGTTGACCGGCGCAAAGCCGGAGAACGAGGCTATGTGCTTCACCCGATCATAACGGTGCGTTACTGGATTGATCTTCTGAGCCGTTCCCGTCTTTCCCGCCGAAGTATAGCCATCCAGGATTGCCTTCTTTCCTGTGCCCTGGAGCACTACTCCCTCCAGCATCCTCTTCATCTCTGCAGCTGCAAAGGTCGAGATCACTCTATGTTGCTGTCCCGGACGAAACACCACGGTCTGTGCGGATCCAGCACGGCCTTGCCCAACCGGGGTGCTGCCAGCGACGATACGCGGGGGCGTCCAAATACCGTCATTGGCAATACTGGAAGTCATCGTGACCAACTGCAGGGGAGAAACGCCGATCTCCTGCCCCATGGAGATCGCGCCGATGCTCATCTTCGACCACCGGTTTACAGGCTTTGTGATACCTCGGGTTTCCCCTGAAAGCTCAATCCCAGTTTGGGAGCCGAAACCAAAGCCGCGGATGTACTTGTACATGCGGTCTTCGCCTAACCGCATGGCGATCTTGATCGCACCCACGTCGCTGGAGCGTTCCAGGATCTGGCTCACGGTAAGCAGCCCGTACGGCTTCCAGTCGTGAATGCGAACGCCGCCTACGACGATCGATCCCATCTGGCAGTCGAAAATCTCGTTGGGATTCGTGATCCTCTCTTCTAGCGCCGCGGCGATGGTCACCATCTTGAACGTCGAGCCCGGTTCGTAGACATCGCTTACAGCGCGGTTTTTTAGCGACTTAGGATCGAGACCGCGCGAATTGTTCGGATCAAATGTCGGACGATTCGCCAGTGCCAGTATCTCTCCTGTTTTGGGATTCTGGATTACGACTGTGCCGGCTTCAGCGTGGGTCTTCTGCATCGCCGCATCGAGTTCCTTTTCCGCGATGTGTTGCACATCCTCGTCGATCGTGAGCACGAGGTTCTGACCAGGCTCGGGATTCTTCTCTACACGTCCAAACCAGCGATGGCGAGCGTCCATCGAGATGAGCATTTTGCCTGGACGACCGCTCAGCCGCTGATTGAAAGAGCGCTCAATTCCTGCCAGGCCATCATCGTCCATGCCGACGTAACCGATTACCTGCGCGGCCAGATCATTTTTTGGATAGAAGCGCTTGGGCTCTTTTTGGAAGTAAATGCCTTTCAGATTCAGCGCGCGCAGTCGTGCTGCAACGTTGTTGTCGAGCTTACGCGCGATCCAAGTGAACGAGCGCGACGACTCGAGCTTAGCCAACATCTCTTTGGGATCAGTTTTGAGAATGTGTGCGAGCAACTTCGCAGTGCTCGCCTGATCGGGAATTTCGGAAGGCACTGCGAAGACTGAGTCCACCTGGACGCTCATGGCCAGCGCGCGTCCCTTGCGATCGTAGATGACGCCACGCGGCGGAGAGACTTCAATACTGCGCTGCTGCTGGCGCGCTGCTTTTTGCGTCAGGAATCCGTATTCCACCACTTGCAGCCACAGCAATCGGCCGCAGATCGCGAAAATCCAGAGACAGAAAAAAGCCGCAAAGAGCGACAGTCGTAGACGGCCTTCGTGCTTCGTGGTACCAGGAGGCATCGGTGCTACGAGCCCAAGATTAGATTTAGAAACATTGTTGAGATCGGGTCATCTGGTGATCGGGTGAACTAAGACCGGAACTCAACTCTTACTTCACCCGATCACCCGATGGCCCGATCACCCGATCTAAAACGTGTGTGGCGGCCCGGTTGGTTTTCCAAGGCCACCACAATGCCGCGGGTCAAATCCCGCGAAACTTCAGATTGCCGCCCTTAGGAGATGAGCTTATTGCCAGTTGCTCTCCACCACCTGAATACCCGATGCTCTTGCCATTACCGGAGCAGTCGGATCTGCGGTAGCTTCAAGATGCATTACCTGCCCCGCCTGCGGAGCCACGAGGCCCAATCTGGCTGCGAGTTGCTCAATCCGTTCGGGATCGCGTAGCGATGCTTCTTCGAGACGTAGCGCACGATTCTGCTCGAGCAGCGCATCGCGCTCGATCTTCTGCGCTTCAATCTTGTAGCCGTACTCGATCGAGCTGAGGTGCTGCCAGGCGTAAATCATGGTGAAAAAGAACAGGACCGCCAGCGAAACCGAGAACATCGCGATTTCTCGCGCACGCTTTGGATCCGCGAGTTTCACGAGACGCGAGTTATCGATGGCCTTATTGAAGTAGATCTCGGGCGTGACTCCTCCCCACTTGCGCATCCGTGGGCGGGTTCGCGAATGCTGCCCGCCCGATCTCGATGCTGTGCCGACCGGCTGCCACATGCGGTAGCCGCCGCGCCCGGTGATTGCTTGGGTCGCCATTTACGCTACTCCCGCGTGTACATGAATGTAGGAAGCGTCGAGTAAATCGGCATGGTGAAGGAACTGCTCAATGAGTTCTTCTTCACGGTTGATGTGCGCCTCAACCTCGGCGCGCTGTACGCTTTGGATCAGCTCGTCGATCAGTTTGCCTGTATACATCGTTTGCCTCCTTGTACTTGCTCGTACTCCAGACGCAGCATGCTGCGTCTCTACCTAAACTTGTTTAACCGGGACAGCACCGCTCGATGAGGTAGGTGTGCTGTGGATTTTTTCTTTCGCCCTTAAGTCCATCCGGTAGGACGATGCTGCCCGGCCACCTTTCGGCGATTAGCGGGCGTCTGAGCCCGCTGCCGAAATCCTGAGCGAAGCGAAGGATCTCTTCGTGATGCTCGGATTTCATCGCCGTCAATTCCTAAATCTCTTCTGCCGCCCGCAATTTTGCGCTGCGCGCTCGCGGGTTGCGATCCACTTCCGCCTCTGAAGCCGTTACCGGCTTTTTTGTCAGCAGCCGGTAGACGCCATTCTTTGCTCCCTCGCGCATCGCATCTTTCACGATGCGATCTTCCAGCGAGTGAAAGCTGATCACCACCAACCTCCCCGTCGAAGGGAGGAGAACCTGAGGAGCCGCCTCAAGCAAACTCCTCAGGTCCTCAAGTTCGCGGTTTACGAAGATTCGGATCGCCTGGAAAGTCGTTGTCGCCGGATGAATGCGCTTGTGTTTCATTGCCGGGAGCGCGGCCGCAACGACTTGAGCTAAGTGAGCTGTCGATCGTATCGGCCGTGCCCGGACAATGGCTCTGGCGATTCTCCGCGACCTCCTTTCCTCACCGAATTCGTAAATCACATCGGCGAGAGTTCTCTCGTCGAGGTGGTTTACCACTTGATCGGCGGTGCGCTCGTTGCGCGGGTCCATGCGCATGTCGAGCGGCCCTTCCGCCTGAAAACTGAATCCGCGTGCTGCGTCGGAGAGCTGTAAGGAGCTGATTCCCAAATCGGCCAGCAGACCGTCTGCGCTCGCCGCCTCGATTCGTTGCCCGACTTCCGCATACGACTCGTTGATTAGCGTGATGGTCGGAGCCTCGCCGCCAAGTTCGGCTGCAAGATCCCCGAGACGCTTGCGCGCCAGCTCCAGCGCTTTTGGATCCTTATCGAAGCCAATCAAATGACCCTGTGGGCCGAGGCGCCTTGCGAGTTCGCAGGAGTGGCCGCCAAGTCCGAGGGTCGCGTCGATATAGGTGCCGCCGCGCCGCACGTTCAGAAAATGGATCGCTTCTTCTAAAAGAACTGGAACATGACGTTGCCTTCCACCATCCTCGCCATGTTCGGCCTCCTGAGAGGCCTTGTTGTCTTCCACCGCTAGATGCCCAGATCAGCGAGTGTCTTCTCATCCTCTGGCGTGATCGGACTGTCTTCGAGGTGCTTGCGGAAGAGTTCTGCGTTCCGCACTTCCAAATAAGTCAGGTTCCCGAAGACCAGCACTTCCCCTTTCACGTCCGCCGATTCACGCAGCAGCTGCGGAATCAGCAATCTCCCCTGGTTATCGATCTCCACCATCTGGCCGTAGTAATTCACCCGGTCTAGGAACTTCTTCTTGGCCGGATTGAAGTTCGACACCTTTGCCAGCTTCTCTTCGATCCGCTGCCACTCTTCAAAGGGATAAATCTCGGCAACCTTCCCATCGCGGCTGGTGATGTAAAATTGCGCGCCACCATAGCTCTCGTCCATGGTGCGCTTGAATTCGGCAGGGACCTTGAGTCGTCCCTTTTCGTCCACGCGCGTTGGGTGATTGCCACGAAACATTGATTAACCGTCTGGCTCTGACTGGATATAGCCATCAGGGCCAAGGAGGCTGAAGCAGCGAAGAATCGGGTCTTAGAGGTTGTTTTTCTGTGGTTCGTCGGATTAATGAAGCTCATTCGCATCCGCTGCCACTCTCGACCACTCGACCCATTAGAGGTACTGATTCTTACCACTTTCAACCACTTTTGACCACATCCTACGCCGAAGCGGTTGTAAGTCAATGGCTTTTTTCAAGATCGGGGTATCGATTCAGTAAAACGTGTGGAAAAAACTACGTGAAGTAGGAACCGGAAAGGGCACTACTACGAATTGTGTTTAAGTGGGTGGTTCCGGAGCTGGAGAGGGGCGAACGCGAAGGCCACGAAGGAAACAGCAAGGTCACGGAGATGCTCGGGACAATTCTTGGGGATTGTGCATTTTCCTTTTGTGGTTTGCTACTCGACCAGCAAAGACATCGAATTTACCAAGTACCGACAGCCCTACCCCTTCGGTGACCTCCGAAGTTTCCTTCATGCCCTCGTGTTCGCCGTTCCAGTGCTATTCTCGCGAATCATGCCTCGCCGACTGCTTCTGCTGTTGCTGACGGTTGGCTGCGTCTCGGCAGCAACGCCACAAACTCCAGCACAGGGCCAACCTCAGCTTTCACCGCTCACGGTTACCGTCAGCGATGAAGTGGGAGCGGTAATCCCAAAAGCGCTTGTCACCGTCCGGAGTGAGACAAGCGCAGAGCAAACCTCGAAACCTCCCCTGCTTGAGCTCCGAACAGACTCGCAAGGGCAGGCGAGAGCAGGGCTCCCGTCGGGCTTTTACGATGTCTTCGTCGCCCTTGCCGGATTCGCGCCTTCCGCCCACAAAGTGCGAGTATCGGAGGGCCAACCTGCAGCCTTGAGCTTCGCCCTTGAACTCGACGAGGCATGGGCAAAAGAACACGGCGACGAATTTTCCGCCGAGACTACAGGCGCTTTCCCAGGGAAAGCTTTCCGAACGACGGACGGCGCGCGAATCCACTACGTCGAAGCCGGGGAAACGGCCAAGCCTCCCATCGTCTTCATTCCCGGATGGACAATGCCAGCTTCCATCTGGCGTCCTCAACTCGAGGGGCTTCGGGGCAAGTACCACGTGATAGCTGTCGATCCACGATCGCAAGGTGAGTCCGACACGCCTTCCGACGGCAATTATCCAGAACGACGCTCACGAGACATTGAAGAATTGATGGAGCACCTTCAGCTCCGCGACGTCACCCTGGTTGGCTGGTCGATGGGAGTGCCGGAAGTATTGGCGTACGCAAACCAATTTGGCACTGGCCGTCTGCGGTCTGTTGTCCTTGTCGACGGCTTCGTCGCGCTCGATCCTAAAGACTCGCAAGTTCAAGCCGCCTTCGCGGGAATGCTGAAGCAAGCGCAACTCGATCGCCTCAAATGGACAGAGGCGTTTGTGCGCAGCATGTACCGCAAGCCCCAGTCGGAGGACTATTTACGTAGCGTGATCCGAGCTAGCCTGCGCACACCGACAAACACGGCAGTAACGCTGATGCAGAACATGGCGACCATGGGTGATCTCTCCCCAGTGCTCGCGAAGCTCGATAAGCCAGTGCTTTTCGCATATGAGCCGCAGCTAGCAGCCACAGCACAGATCGTAAAGACCAAGCTTCCCTCAGCCCGAGTAGAAAACTTCGAAGATGCCGGACACGCGCTTTTTGTGGATGATGCGGAGCGCTTCAACAAGCTCGTCGACGAATTTGTGAGCGCTGCGCACCACTAATGGTTTTAAAGCGAGTGCTTCGCGCGGATGGCATGTGCTTCTCATTTCACCCGATGACCCGATGGCCCGATCACCCGATTCTTATGTGGTGCTATCCTCCCGAGCATGAATCAGGGCCCCAGCGTCATTCGTTTTGCGGAGTACGAGGCTGATCTCCGTAGTGGAGAGCTGCGGCGGCAGGGGCATCGTCTCAAGCTTCAGGACAAGCCGTTTCAGGTTCTCGCCGCGCTGCTGCAAAGGCCGGGAGAGCTGGTCACTCGCGAAGAGCTGCGGCAGAGCCTATGGGCCGCCGATACCTTCGTCGATTTCGAGCACGGCTTGAACACTGCCGTCAACAAAGTGCGCGAGGCGCTGCGCGATTCCGCGAACAATCCTCGGTTCATTGAGACACTGCCCCGGCGGGGATACCGGTTTATTGGGCCGATCAACAATTCGGCCAATAGCGAGGCTGTATCGCCGTCCCAGGCAGAGACGCAGTCCGCCGCGGCGGACGTCTCTACGCCGGACAAGAGAGATCTGCCTACTGCTCCGCGTCCGGCCGCTCGTGGGCTTTTGCTGCTCATCGAAGGTGCATATCTGGTTTCTTACATCGCCGCACTGCACTATCTGATCTGGGTGCGGATGCTGGCGCGTTTTAGCTTTGGCGCGGCGCAGTCGTTCACGATCGCTTCCCTGATTGTTCTGTGGTGTGCGTTGGGACTGCCGCTGCGCTTTTACCTGTGCTTTGCCATCCTCTTCGACTATGACTACCTTGGCCAGAAATTTCGGAGGCTATTCCCTTTTCTGCTCTTGATCGACGAGTTTTGGTCTGCGATGACCTTCTTCCTTGTTCCCACAATAGGGCTGGGATTCGCCTTCCCGCTATTCGTACTTGCGGTTTATTCACCGTTCGCTCAGCGAACGCTCGTGAGAATGGCATATCCGGAGCGGTAAGTTTGTCATTCCGAGCGTAGCGAGGAATCCCTACAACATCTTCAATTCCTCATCGAACGACTAACGCGGCAACGATACCCAATAAAATTGCCTCCCATTCGTAGGCGCTATCAAGATTGAATGTGGAGATCCGGAACACTCGTAAAGGTTCCATGCGTGAGCCGAAGAATTTATGTCGCCAACCAACTCTTTCGGCCACCAAGTAGCCCCCGGATCATCTACGTGGACACCAGAAAGCGTAGAGGAATTAAGACAGAATGACGTCACCGATGCACCAGCAACGTTCACAAATGAACCCCATACCCGATTTGAATCTAGGTTGTGGATCTCTCGAATATTCGTAGCAGTCGATGGCAAAAACTCCGGCAACCATCCGTGACCTGCGTCAGCCTTGTGAGCTTCCTCGAACGAACCATAGTGGGACTCGAAGTCTTCTTTGCAGGCTTGCGTAAGCAATAAGAAGCTCCAAAGAAGCGTCCACCGCGCTAGCTTGACGATTGTCTCCAATGCTTTCGGGTTCTGACGCGCTTCGATAGCAACGGTGCTCATGGTTACCGCAGGGATTCCTCACTTCGTTCGGAATGACAACTAATTTGTCAACGCCTCCACCACGACTTCCGACGGCATTTCCTTCCCAAACTCCCCTTCCCACTTCGCGATCACCACGCTGGCAAGGCAATTGCCAATCACATTGACCGATGTTCGCGCCATGTCCATCAGCGCATCGATGCCGAGGATGATATATACCGGCCACACAGGCAGATTGAATCCGCCCAGCGTGGCCATGAGAATCACCAGGCTTGCGCGTGGAACACCGGCGACTCCTTTGCTCGTCAACATCAGCGTCACTACCAGAAGCACTTGCTCTCCAATCGAGAGTGGGTGACCAGCCGCCTGCGATACGAAGATCGCCGCCAGAGATAGATAGAGCGTGCTGCCGTCGAGATTGAAGCTGTATCCCGTGGGAATCACAAATGCGACGATCTGCCGCGGAACTCCGATCGCCTCCATAGCCTCCATGGCACGAGGCAATGCCGCCTCCGAGGTGCTGGTTGCAAAGGCGATGGTCGCGGGCTCGGCGACAGCGCGCACAAAGCGACGGATGGGGACGCGAAAAATCAATGCCACCGGCAACAGCACAAAAACAAGAAATGCAATCAATGCGAGATACAGCGTAGTCAGCAGTTTGAGCAAATTGGAAAGAACACCCACGCCAAGCTGACCGATTGTGTAGGCGATCGCCGCGCCGACTGCGAGCGGCGCCAGGTACATCACAATATTCGTGAACTTGAACATCGTCTCGGACAGGCTCTCGCAGAGCGTCAGCATCGGGCGGCGTTTCACTTCGGGAAGCATCCCCAATGCAAGCCCGAAGATCAAGGCGAAGACGACCACCTGCAGCACCTGTCCCTCAGCGACAGATTTCGCAATGTTCTCCGGGAAGATATGCAGGATCAGATCGCTCGGCGTTTGCTTCTGCGGAACAGCCGGTGCGGCAGCTTGGTCGGAGGGAACGCGCACGCCCACGCCGGCTTTGCTGATATTGATGGCGGCGAGTCCGATGATCAGAGCCAGCGTCGTGACTACCTCAAAGTAGATCAGCGCCTTTAGTCCCATGCGCCCGACCTGCTTCAGGTCAGAGTGCCCCGCGATGCCGACAACCAGAGTGCTAAAGATTAGTGGAGCAATGATGGCCTTGATAAGTCGCAGAAAGACTTGCGTGATCACCTGCAGTCCGACGGCCTGGCGAGGAAACTCGTGACCAAAAATTCCGCCGATGAGCATGCAGGCAAAGATCCACGTCATCAGCGAGCGACGGAGGACTGCATACACCAGAACCGCTCCCACCAAAGCCCATCGGGTAGTCCGAAGCAGTGCCTCCGGCAGAGGATATGTGCGCGAGATAAGAACAAAACTCAAGGCAAGTGCGGCCAAAGCCAGCACAATTCCGAGCCAGACTCGTTGGCTAAAAACACCTTTCTTGTCGATAGGCATCGAGGTGAAAAGGTATCACGAGGAAGCTTCTAAGCTGCTTAGCTTCTGAGCCTCTAAGCTAAACAACAACACCAAAAGCCAAAGCCCGCATCCCGAAAGAAATGAAGGGGACAGATTTTCCGGGACAAACTGTGTTAAGAGATCGAGTGCCATCTCAATGGATGCTGAGTAGCGAGTAAGCCAGTATTCCCTCCCACATCCGTCAGATCCGCCAAATCCGTCAAATCCGTGTTCCGATTTTGGTTTTGGTGTAGAAGCTCAAAAGCTTAGCAGCTTGGAGGCTTTCTTTCGTGCTGCTCCCGACATGAACCTTCGTAATTGCCCTTGCTGAGTCATTCCCACCCATCGGCTCACGACTCTGGCATAACTAGCGTGTCTGTATCCCCCAAAGGAAGCGCCACTCGGGTAAACCGAGAGGAGAGGAAGAAGCGACAAATTCCATGAAAAACAAACTTATTGCAATCGCAATCACAGGACTGCTGACCGCTACAGCGTTTGGCGACAGCACAACTCCAACCAAGGGGCCACACCCCATCCAGCATCGCAAGCACAACCAGCAGGCGCGTATTCATGAAGGTGTGAAGAGCGGAGAGCTGACGAAAGGCGAAGCCAAGCACCTCGAGAAGCAGGAACACGCTCTGAACAAGGAAGAGCGTCAGATGCGCAAGGAAAATGGTGGCAAGCTAACGGCAGCCGATCGGGCAAAACTCAATCGCCAGCAGAACCACCTGTCGAAAGAGATCTACAAAGACAAACACAACAATAAGAAGCGCGGATAATTCTCACAACGGGAATAAAGGGCCTCCGCCTCTGCGGGGGCCTTCGATTTTTAACGTCGCTCTTAATGAGCAAAACGGCAACATCAAAAGCCCAACACGGATTGGACGGATGTGACGGATCGCACGGATAAACCAATAGTCGAACCTGTGACTACCAGATTCGCCGGATGATGTCAGACTGGTAGGACAGAAATCCAGTGACTCCGACTTTCCGACCAAATCAGTCCGATCCGTTAGATCCGTTCAATCCGTGTTCGGATTTTGGTTTTGCTCTTAGCTCAAGAGCTGGTGCTTAGGAGCTTGCCTAAATCGCCGCGAGCGCCTGATCCAGGTCCGTGATGATGTCTTCCACATCCTCGATTCCAACCGAAATTCGCACCATACCGTCGGTCAAGCCGATTTCAGCTCGACCTTTTTCTCCGAGGGCGGCGTGCGTCATGGTCGCAGGATGAGAAATCAACGTCTCCACGCCGCCAAGTGATTCCCCAAGCGAGCAGACCCGCACTTTGCGGAGCATCTTCTGCGCGTTCTGAAACGAGCCGGTCTCGAAGGTGATCATTGCGCCAAACCCGGACATTTGTTCTTTCGCTAGCTTGTGTTGCGGATGATCCGGCAATCCAGGATAGAAGACCTCCTTCACTTTCTTGTGCCGATTCAGGAACGCCGCCACTTCCCTGCCGCTGCGGTCGTGCTGTTCCATACGCACGGCGAGCGTCTTCACGCCGCGCAGGACCAGCCAGCATTCGAATGGCGACAAAATGCCTCCGGTGCATTTCTGCACGAAGGCAAAGGTTTCTTTGTGCTGCGGCTTGGTGCAGACGAGCACACCTCCTAGGCCATCGCTGTGCCCGTTAAGAAACTTCGTCGTGGAATGCATCACGATGTCCGCGCCCAGCGGGATTGGCTTTTGGAAGTATGGCGACATGAAGGTGTTGTCGACTGACAGTTCCGCGCCGTGGGCATGCGCGATCTTCGCAATCGCGGCGATATCCGTAACGGTCATCAGCGGGTTCGTGGGCGTCTCGATGTGCACAAGTTTCGTGTTGCGCCGAATCGCTTTTTCTACGGCTTTTGAATTTGACGTATCCACATACGTGAACTCCAAGCCATAGTGAGTCAGCACTTGGTTGAAAAGCCGCGGCACACCGCCATAAACGTTCGAGCCGCAGACGATGTGGTCACCGGATTTCATCATCGTAAGCATTGCAGTGATCGCGGCCATTCCGCTGGCAAACACATGTGCGGAGGTCCCGCCCTCAAGTGCCGCGAGATTCTCTTCCAGCCGCGTACGCGTCGGATTGGATACGCGAGCGTACTCGTATCCTTTGTTCTTGCCGATCTCTTCCTGGACGTAAGTAGAAGTCGCGAAGATCGGTACGGTAACGGCGCCTGTCGAAGGGTCGGGTTCCTGGCCAACGTGGATGGCGCGGGTGGCGAAACCGCGATTAGGATTCTGGTCTTTGCTCATTGAATTTCAGGATAACAGGCAAGACGGCGCGGGAGGACACGGAGGTCACAGAGGAAAGTCAACGGCTAGAACACGGATTGAACGGATTCAACGGATCGGACGGATAAACAAGAATTTTTCTTTGTTTCGCGTTTTATAACCCGCGATTTCGCGATGGGATCCCGCAATCCAGCGATCATTCGATTACGAAATTACCCAATCTTGGTAATCCGTCAAATCCGTTAGATCCGTTCAATCCGTGTTCTAGCCGTTGACTCTCCTCTATGGCCTCCGTTTTCAAATTCCACCGTCGAAGATGTTTTTTGATAGATATCGCTCGGCGGCGTCAGGAATTACGGTCACCACGCGTTTGCCTTTGCCGAGTTGTTTGGCAATCTGCATTGCGGCGAAAACGTTCGCACCAGAGCTTGATCCGCCGAGGACGCCTTCTTTTCGAGCGAGCTCGCGTACTGTCGCGAACGCGTCATCGTCGGAGACCATGATGATGGCATCGCATACCTTGCGGTCGAAGGTTTTGGGAATAAAGCTGACACCGATGCCTTCCACTTTGTGGGGACCAGGAGGATTGCCTTGGAGGATCGATCCCTGCGTCTCGACTGCGACGGTTTGAATTCTGGGATTCTTCTCCTTCAGAAACCGGGAAACACCGGAAAAAGTTCCTCCGGTGCCGACGCCAATCACGATTGCATCAATCTGTCCCTGCATCTGATCGTAGATCTCTTGTGCCGTTGTTTCATAATGGAACTCGGGATTCGCTTGATTTTCGAATTGGAGAGCAATGAAGGAATCGGGTGTCTTCGCGGCGATTTCGCGTGCTTTCGTGATCGCTCCCTGCATACCTTCGGCATCTGGTGTGCGAATCACCTCGGCACCAAGCGCCGCCATCACCTTCATCTTTTCTTCTGAGAACTTCTCGGGCACGCAGACGATTACGCGATATCCCTTGTTCACGCCGATGAGCGCGAGCCCAATACCGGTGTTTCCGGCGGTGGCTTCGATGATCGTACTGCCCGGTCGCAGCTTTCCCTCGCTTTCGGCGCGCGAGATCATGCCAATCGCGGCACGATCTTTCACGCTACCTCCGGGATTCAGGTATTCGAGTTTCGCGTAGACTTCGGCGCTGCCTGACGGAATCATCCGTCTGAGGTGCAGCATGGGAGTTTCGCCGACGAGATCCGTAATGCTTTCGGCTACTCGCAGGTGGACGGCCTCAGTGGTGCTCATCTGGCTTCATGTTAGCGCAACTGATGGTTCAGTACCGTCTGCGGTAGCGGATGGGTGATAGACCTCACCCATTCGCTACCGCGAACGGTACTGAACTACTGTTTGGAAGCGCGTGTCTGCTGGCCTGCGTAGTAGCCACTGCGGGTGCGGACCTGCAGACGTCCGTAGCCCGGCGCATGTGCGTCGACCTTGACCTGACGAAATCCACCCTGGTCCTGGGGACGGCTTGGACGGTAATAGATCGAGTATTGATTGCGAATATCGCGGGCCACTGCGCGCGCGATCTGATCGACTTCACCCAGATCTTTGGGAAAGAAGGAGACGCCGCCGGTGTGCTGCGCTAGTGAATCGAGCGCGCGCCTCGCACGCTTCTCACGCTCCCCACCGAGAATTCCGATGGTGTAGACTACCGGCCCATTGTCGTCCTGCACGCGCCGGACGGCCTGTTCGAGCGTGTCGGTGCTGGCATTGTCTTCACCATCGGTGACCACCAACAGCACCTTCTTTTCACGACGTCCTTTTTTCACCAGGTAATCGGCGGAGGCGACCACGGCATCGTAGAGTGCAGTTCCACCTCGGGAATCAACTTGCTGCAGGCCTTCCTGCATCTTCGCGATATCGCTGGTGAGGTCGGTGTCGATGATGGCTTCATCGCTGAAGTTCACGATGAATACTTCATCCTCGGGATTGCTGCCCTTCACTAAATCGAGGGCGGCTGTGTTGACCGCCTGGCGCTTGTCGCGCATGGAACCGGAGTTGTCGACCAGAATTCCGATCGACACTGGAATATCTTCACGAGTGAAGCGAGTAATCTGCTGCGGCTGGCCGTCTTCGTACACGGTAAAGTCATTCTTGTTCAGATTGGTGACAAGTCGCGACCGCTGATCAACCACGGTGGCATGCAGCACAACCTCCTGCACCATGACAGGAATGAGGAATCCGCCGCTCTTTGTCTTCGTTACTTCTCCACTTTTGGGAGGGGGAACACTCACCGTGGGCCCTCCAACATTCGGAGGCGTAGCGGCCTCGGCTTCGGCGTTAGTCTGCGGCAGCGTTTTGCCTGACTGATCCTCCAAAGGAACGCCCGCAGCGTCGACGAGGACATTGTCTGTGCCCTCGCGGTGCACACCGGTCGGAGCGTTGGACTGCGGTTGCGCAGCCTGGGTTTGCGAGGCCGTCGCGGGCTGAACTGTCTGGCTCTGCTGCGAAATCGCCAACGCTGCAGAAAGAACCAGCAGGAACAGGGCTGTCACATGGGGCAGCTTATTCCGTAGGTGCATAGTATCCGGTTTTTGCATGTACAGTGAGTGGCGGCAGGCCCTTGGGTGCATTTAGCTTAACCTTTATCTTGCGCCACTTGCCATCCCGAGCTGCATTTGTTGGACGGTAACCAAGCACATATTGGTTGCGCAGCTCTACTCCAATCTTTGTGGCGACATCGGCCAGTTCGTTCACATCGTCCACGCGGAACATGCGTCCGCCAGTCACATCGGAGATTTCATTGAGGAGATAGGGTCCGTAGCGCTCTTCCGGGGTTGCAGCGCTATTGTCAAATAATCCGATGGCATAGACCCCAACATCGGCTTCTTTGACCAGGGACTTAATCTCGCTGTCGGTGTAGCGGCTGCGATTGTCGCCACCATCGGAGATGATGAGCAGCGCCTTCTTCTCGTGATGCGCCGATTTCATCTTCTTCATGCCCATGTAGATCGCATCGAGCAGTGCGGTCCTGCCCTTTGCATTTGCAAACACGAGCCGGCTCTGAATGTCTTCGATAGAGTTTGTGAAATCGGCCAAGAGCTCAGGCTTGTCCGCGAATCCGATCATAAAAAACTCGTCGTCAGGATTCGCCGTCTTGAAAAACTCCACCACCGCCTGCTTACTCTTCTCGATCTTATTGCCCATACTCCCGCTGAGATCGAAGATCACGCCCAGCGAAAGTGGAGCGTCCTCGCTGGAGAATGAGCGGATCTGCTGTCCCTGATTGGCTTCCGATAGTAGGAAGTTGTCCCTTTCGAGGCCCGTAACCAAACGATTCATAGGATCAGTAACGGTCACGGGAACAAGGACTAGATTTACATCGACTTTGAACTGCCGATTAGTCGTCTTTAGTCCAACCGACGGCGTGCTCACGTCTGGACTCGCAACTGCGTTCGCCGGTTCGGCCTTCGCGCGCGGGGTGATGTGAACGTCGGTGAGATCGCCAGTGCCTTGCGCAAATGTTGTAGCCGCAAAGATCGCGACGAACGCGAGGAGACTGAAAATTCTGGAAGTAACTTTGCAGGTTGATGCGAGCGCAGAGAATGTCTGCGGAGTCGTCGAACGCTTGCCGATCAGGGAAACAGAAACAGATGGCCCGCTGGTCCCGGGCATAGGTCAACCCCTATTGTTTAGGCGATACTACCATAGGCCCGAAGGCAAATTGTCTCGGGTCAGTGAGCAGCTTTCATTACATAAGATCACTTTTTTCGGCGGATGGTTACCTATTACTCTCCGCCGAAATTGGCCAGATCTGAAGTGGCCTGCTGATAAAATTCCACTGTTCAAACGAAAATTCGACTGTTCAAAATGCCAGTGAGGAGTTTAGGGTCATCCGACCCCGAGACATGGCCCTGATTTCTGCCTTTCCTGCCTTACGCTACGACCGCGAGAAGGTGCGCTTAGCCGACGTTGTCACCCAGCCTTACGACAAAATTACTCCGCAGATGCAGGACCGCTATTACCAGGCCAGCCCTTATAACCTGGTGAGAATTATCCTGGGACGCCCTGAAGGTGAGGAAACTGAGCGCAACAATCGCTATACAGAAGCCGCTGAGTGCCTCAAAAACTGGCGAAAAGCCGGTGTTTTTGCGCAGGATTCGCCCTCAATGTACGCATATTCGCAGCGATTTCTCGTACCGGGGACATCCGAGACTGTTGAAAGAAGGGGTTTTATCGCTGCTGGAACACTGTACGACTACGCGGAAAAGGTAGTTTTTCGTCACGAACAGACTTTAGCTAAGCCCAAAAGTGACCGGTTAAACCTCCTACGAGCCACGCATGCGCACTTCGGACAAATCTTTATGCTCTACAGCGACCCCGCGCAAACCATCGATTCGCTTCTGTTTGAGGACGGAAATCATGAATGGCAAGAGGTCACAGACGAGTACAAAGTGCTGCATCGGCTGCGCAGAATCGGCGATCCCGCAACCCTGAATATTGTGAAGACGGAGATGGCGGACAGAAAATTGATTATCGCGGATGGTCATCATCGCTACGAAACCGCTCTGAATTTCCGCAAAGAAGCTGCGAATACGTCGAATACATGCCTTAGAAACAATGCAAATCGCGTCATGATGACCTTCGTCAACATGGATTCACCCGGATTAGTAATCCTACCGACGCATCGCGTGGTATTCGGATTGCCAAATTTCGATGTTTCAAGCTTCGCGAAGAAGGCGAGGGAGCTGTGCGAAGTGCGCGAACTTGGCGCTCTCGATTCCGCACGGGCGGTAAGCGCGCTCGCAGAATCTGGCAAGAATGTGATCTCATTTGTGGCAGTAACCAAACAAGGAAGCTTCCTTCTGACTGCGAAGACTGGCAGCGAAATCCAGATCCCAGGCGATTTTTCTGCCCGGCAACGGAAACTCGATGTCGTCAATCTGCACTCATTACTGCTAGAAAAGACGCTGGGGATCTCACACCAACAGGTTATCGATCAGCAGCATCTTCGCTATTTACGCGGTGCTGACGAGGCGTTTCGTGCCGTTAAGAACGATGCCGAAGTGAATGTAGCGTTCCTGATGAACCCAGTCTCTATGGAGCAGATGCGCGAAATCGCCTTCGCAGGCGAAGTGTTGCCACAGAAGTCGACTGATTTTTACCCGAAATTGCTCAGCGGACTCACGATTTATTCTCTCGACAATGGATGTTGAACGCCAGAATGGGCAGTTGGCAACATGCGATAGGCAAACCAAGTGAAGTTTGACCTCCAAATTTGCTTTGCCAAGCCCGTCTCTAAAGTTCTTCGCGCTCCTAAAGCCCGAATTCGTCTATCGCCGATCGGCTATTGCCTGTTGCTCTGTCTCTACTTCCTGAGACCTGTCTCTGCCGCAGAGTCCGACAAGCTTTCCGTATACGCTCCGCGAGCGCGCTACAGCATTCCAGTCGTTAGCTTTGATGGACGGCAATACGTCGGTCTTTTAGATCTCATCGAGCCTTTAGGAACACCAGAACTGAAGCCTGAGGGCAAGAGATGGAAGCTTCGTCTTCCTGATCCGAAGGCATCGGGCAAGTTTGCTGACGCGGAAATCGAGCAAGGTAGCTCCGGAATCAAGGTTCGGGGACGACAGACCACACTCTCTGCTCCTGCAAGGGTTGAAAATCATCGCCTGCTGCTGCCGTTGCATGGCATTGGTACGGTCCTTATTCCCCTATTGGGAACGGATGTAACTTTCCACGAGTCTGCACGACGATTATTTCTTGGCGGAACGGCCTCGGCCATATCGACGGAGCTGCGCAAGGGAGAGCCCAGCATACTGGCTCTCCACTTCGCTGAAGCCGTGAATCCGAACATACATTCGGAGGGGAATGCTCTCATTCTGTCGTTCACACGCGACCCAGTAGTCTCGTTTTCGGAAAAGGAAGCTCTGAACGACAAGCTGTTCAGCTCCTCGGCGTACGAGGAAAAGAACGGAGCCGCCACTCTAACGATCAATGGGAACGCGCCCTTGCTCGCGAAGTTCGCCGAGAACGGCAGAACCATCATCATCAGTGCAGCTCCTGCCCCCCCAGCGGCGACCGCTGCGGCATCGTCGCCATCAACAGAACAACCACAAGAGTCACCGGAAGCGGCGGTGCAAGCTCCAAGCGCAGGCGAACCAGTCCTTCCGAGCGCGGTTCCTCCACCAGCGCGACGCCCCGCCACACCCGCCTTCGTGGTCGTGATCGACGCTGCACATGGCGGAAGCGACACTGGAGCGCGAATTACCCCGAATCTTCCGGAGAAAGAGATCACACTCTCACTGGCGCGAAAACTGCGCCAGGAGCTTCAGGCGCGACACATCGCAGTGAGCATGCTCCGGGATTCTGACTCGGATGTGACACTGGAACAGCGCGTCCTAGCCGCAAATCTAGCTCGGCCCTCGGTTTTCGTCAGCCTCCACGCGGAGCCCGGGGGTACGCTGCGTATCTATACTCCCGTGCTTCCTGCCTCATCCGGAACTCCGTTAGAGCGAAACACATTTCTTCCATGGCAATCGGCGCAGGGAGCTTTCTCGGCTGAGAGTAGTTCGCTAGCTTCCGCTGCGGCCGCTGCCATGGACAAGCGCAAGATGAACGCGCAGGTTCGGCCAGCCTTTCTGCAGCCTATGCATTCGATTGCCGCTCCTGCGATTGCTATAGAGGTGCCTGCTGACTCAAAAGGAGCAAAAATCCCCGAAGATCGACTTGCCGGAGCCCTGGCCGAGGCGATAGCAGAACGCAAGCCTAACGCGGGAGGAATGCAGTGATTCCGCGTAACGTTCAGATCACGCTAGTGCTGCTCTTGGTCGCGATATTCGGCAGTGGCATATACATCCTGCTGCTGCATCGGGGGACTGAAGAAAACCTTCGGCGCGCTTCTGATCAGCGTCCTGTGGCGGCGCCGGTCGCCGGTACAAACGAAACTTTGAAGCTGACGATTGCTTACGATGAAGACGGAGTATTTCGCACTCGCGACATTTCGGCGATTGTTCCACCCGAGCCCAGCGCGCGCGCGAAGAGCGTCCTTGAAGCGCTGATCGGTTATTACCTCAGCAAGCCTTCTCCACACGAGCTGGCCGAAGGATCGGCGGTGAACGGCGTGTTCATGGTGAATCAGAAGCTTGCGGTCGTCGACCTGAACCAGGCACTTGCCGAAGGACACCGTTCCGGCGTCATGGTGGAAGACTTCACAGTTATGTCGCTTATCGACACATTGGCAAGCAACCTTCCGCAATTGCAACAGGTGAAGATCCTGATCAACGGCAAAGAGCGTGAAACGCTTGCCGGCCACGCTGATATCCGAAGCACATACAGCACGGCTGCGATCCATAAGGTAGTCGCACAACTGCAATGAAGATCGGCGTCTTCGATTCGGGAGTCGGTGGTCTCACGGTCTTACGCGAACTGCTTACGGCGATTCCGCAGGCAGACTACTTGTACGTTGGCGATACCGCGCGTCTTCCCTACGGCTCTAAGTCCGCGGCGACGATCGCCCGCTACGCCGTCTCCAGCGTTCAATTCCTAGTGGAGCACGGGGCCGAATATCTGGTCATTGCGTGCAATACCGCCAGCGCGCTGGCGATGCAGGAGATTCGTGCGGCGGTTTCAGTGGAGGTCTTGGGCGTGATTGAACCGGGAGCGCGCGCCGCATCGCAGATCACCCGCAGCAAGAACGTCTCCGTAATCGGCACGGCCGCCACGGTCGCAAGCCATGCGTATCGGAAAGAGCTACAGAAGCTGGGGATTCAGGCGGTCGAGAAGGCATGTCCTTTGCTTGTGCCGCTCGTAGAAGAAGGCTGGATCGATCATCCGGTCACGGAGCAAGTTGCGAGAATCTACTTGGATGAATTAACGCACGAGCAGCAAAACACCAATGGAAATCACGCGGATGTCCTGGTACTCGGATGTACACACTATCCGCTACTCAAGCCTTTACTGCGCCGTGTATTGCCGGCAGATGTGCACTTGGTGGATTCGGCGCAGTCTACAGCTCACGACGCAGCGAAGCATCTGTCCCCCGCTGCCTCGTCGTCCCGCATCCCGAAAGTGCACTTCTTCGCCACCGACTCTGTGGACAAGTTTCGACACTTGGGTAGCCGCTTCTTAGGCACGTCGATCGACAACGTGAAATTGATAGCGTTGCCGGAGTAAAGAAGCCTCTATCGGCTGCTGAAAATAGACTGCCAAATCGAAGAACAGAGAAAACAACAGGGGAAATTTTCGAATTCAGGGGGAAATCGTCGAATTCTGCCCGAAACTTGCAAATTTTGCTTCAAGGCAGGGAAATAACAGGGAGTTCTGTGGATTTCTCGCTAGGCCGAACAGCCACCAGCCACTTAGTGGTTTTTAGTGAGGGATGCAAAAAAATAACAGGGAACTATCAGGGAACTTCTGGTGCGATGACGACTTCGCTTGGCTCTCAAAACGTCTTTGCGGTTTCGCAGCTCACTGCTTATTCCCAACACGGCTTTCTCACAGCTTCTTCACGGCAACTCTTTTTACGTGATCATCATTGCCGTAGAGCGCTGCGGAACCGTGATGCGCCAAATGCCAAGTATCGAGGATGTGAACCTTGCATAGATTGACCGCGACTGCCGGGCGTCCCAGATAGCTGATCGTAATCGCGTAGGTTGCCTCATTGATGCAATTCTCTACAGCGTCGAGTTGTTCGACCTCGCACTGCATCATGGCTGCTTTTGGTTGGAGTGGTTCGGAGTGTACTAGGGAATGGTCTGGCTAAGCAGTGGTGACCAACGCCATTGTGCGCCATAGGGTTCCACGATATTCTTCGCCAAACCGGTTCATCTTCGTATTCATGGTGGCAATGACCACCCGCACGCAAATGCAGGTAAGTTTCTGGGACTTCCCTCTTTGGCAACCGCAATACGCCAGCAATCCCTGGCCGATGGGGACTCTTTGGGACGCGTACTTTGGACTCATCCCATTTTTCGTCTGGCTCTGCTACAAACGGCTATCGACGCCGCACGCGTCCTATGTTCGTGCTCGTCATGGCACTGGGCAACATAGCCATGTCGGCTTGCGTGCTGATGCCGTTGTTCCGACTCAATCTGACGAACCGGTCGCCAATGTGATTACTCGCCACGCATGAAGCAAATCTTTCTCTACCGCAAACTGATTTTGCCGATTGTCGATTTGCTGCGCCAGGGCATTACTCCGGAGAAGATCGCGCTGAGTCTTGCCATCGGCATTTGTCTCGGAGTGTTTCCCCTCATCGGCAGCACCACTGCTCTCTGCACTCTCGCCGCGATCTTATTTCGCTTGAACCTGCCCGCAATACAATTGGTGAACTATCTCGTCTATCCACTGCAACTGGTGTTGCTGATTCCCTTCATTCGTTTCGGCGAAGTACTATTTCGCGCTCCGCACGCGTCGTTGTCGTTGACCATCATCTTTGAATCCATCAAACGCAGCACCTGGCAAACCGCCAAGACCTACTGGGTCTCCGGCTGGCATGCAATGATCGCGTGGTGCCTGGTTGGCCCTCTTGCGATCTGGATTTTGTATCTCGTGCTTGCTCCCGCCCTGCGCCGTCTCGCTGCCGTCAGCGACAGCGCGGTGAAACATAAGCAGTCATCCGGGGTGAGTGCATGAGTGATTTAAAGCAACCTCTCATGCCAGCCGTTTAAGTAGTCAAGCCGCGAGTAGAATGTCCGTTCGATGAAACCAGGGATCCTTGCGCCACTGCTGTTCGCCTTCTCATTCGCTGGCTCTGCAGAGGCTACTCAGAATAACGCTCCCCTATCCAATCGCGTAGTGCATTACACCATCGATGCGACCTACGACCCCAAGTCGCACACGTTGGACGCTACAGAGATCCTCACTTACAAAAATCTTTCCGGTCAGCCGCAATCGACTTTTCCATTTCATCTCTATCTAAACGCGTTTCAACCGAACTCCACTTTTACACGCGAGGCACATCGCGATTACCGGGATGAGGAATGGAAGTCGAGCTACCTCGGTGCGATTGAGATCAAGAAGTTTGAAGTGGTCGGCCAGGGCGATCTGACCACAAAACTGCAATTCGTATCTCCGGATGACCACAATCCGGACGACCGCACGGTGGCGCAAGTGCAACTTCCACGGGCGATTCCGCCGGGAGGGTCGGTAGAGTTCCGTATCCAGTTCCATGACAAGTTTCCCGAAGTCGTAGCACGAACCGGCTACAAAGGAACTTTCACCATGGGAGCCCAGTGGTTTCCCAAAGTGGGCGTGTGGTGGCATGGTGCATGGAATTGCCATCAGTTTCATGAGACTACGGAGTTCTTCGCTGACTTTGGAGTATTCGACGTGAAGCTAACGCTTCCACAAGATCAGATCGTCGGAGCGACTGGCGCGCAGACATCGAGTTTGAACAACTCAAACGGCACAAAAACGCTTGCCTTTCATGCAGAAGATGTCCACGATTTCGCCTGGACCGCCGATCCCAGATACAAGATCTTCGAAGATACGTTCACAGGAAGCTCCGGCCCAGTCCGCATTCGCACTCTGATGCAGCCGGAGAACGCCGCGCAGGGCCCGCGCTACAACACGATCGCCAAACGCACGATGGAGCTCTTTGACCGATGGTATGGGCCATATCCATACGAGGAGCTCACGATTGTGGATCCGGCGAGCGTTCGTGCCGGTGGCATGGAATATCCCACGCTCATCACAGCAGATACCACGTGGTACATGCCGGATAGTTTTCTGGTGCCGGAAACCGTTGTTGCGCATGAATTCGGACACCAGTATTGGTATGGCATGGTTGCCACTAATGAATTCGAGGAGGCGTGGCTCGACGAGGGCATCAACACCTATACCGAAATTAAGACACTCGACGCCTTGTATGGCAAGGATCGCAGCCTGGTAAATGGAAAGCGCATCACCTGGGGGGACGCAGAGGAACAGCATTTGTCTTATCAGAGGAACCCGAGGTTCGATCCAATTGCGCGCTACGCATTTCAGTTCGCCAGCGAGCGTTCGTATGGTGACATGACGTATGGAAAAACTAGCTGCGCGCTGCTCACTCTCGAAAGCCTGATTGGTGAGGACACAATGCAACGTGCGCTGCGCGCATGGTTCGAGCGCTACCGCTTCACACATCCCAGTGGAGCCGAGTTTCTGAGGATCGTCGAAGAAGTCTCCGGTCGAGACCTGGGATGGTATTTCAATCAGGCGATCTACGGTACTCAGGTCCTGGATTATGAAGTCTCGAGCGCCGCGTCATGGCCCAGCAACTGGTACGACGACAGGACCGCCAGCGCGAACTATCACAGCGAGGTCATGGTGCATCGCAAGGGCGAGTTTGTACTCCCCGTCGAAATCGAACTCAAATTCGAGGATGGTTCACATCTGCGCGAACACTGGGACGGCAAAGATCGCTGGACGCGATTCAGCTATGACAAGAAAGCCAAGTTAGTTTCCGCAGAGGTCGATCCCGATCACAAGGTGTGGCTCGACGTGGATTTCTTCAACAACGGCCGACTCGCCGACATGTCCACTGGGCGTGTGCGCCGCAAGCTCAGCAACTACTGGATGAGCTTCTGGCAGTTGATCGCGCAGGTTCTGGGGTGGATGGCATGAAAGCCAGTGGATGGCTCCTCGTCGATGGAGGAAGATGGCTCCTCGTCGATGGAGGAAAACGTCTTGCCACATCGAAGCGTCACTTGATTACTCTGTACGCCGCCAATCTCCTCTTGGGTTGGTCTACAACATTTGGATTGTCATCCCGAATCGGAGCTGTCACAGGCTCGAGTCTCTATTCCGAACGCCTCGCTCATGGATTCGATCTCGGAGTATTCCTCGAACTCATCAACAAGCCGGAAATAGCTCCATACTCCCAAGTCCCAGTTGCACTGGTTTTCGCTGGACTCTTCGTTGTGTTGCAGCTATTCCTTACTGGCGGAATCATTACCCAATTCCTGGCGGCGCAGCAGGTTGATCGACCTCGTTTTTATGCGGCCTGTGGCGAGAACTTCTGGAAGATGGTTCGCATTGCCCTCGTGTTTGTTTTGGTTGCGGGACTAGCTGGTGGCATTTTGCATGCTATCCGGACAGCTTTGGATGTTGCCACAGAGAACTCGGCCAATCGCCAAGCGGCCTTGGCGCTCCAAACCGGGATGCTATTGATTGAAGCTTTGGCTCTGCTCTGGGTGCGCATGTGGTTCGACCTTGCACAAACGCAGCTGGTTGCAAACGGCACGCCCGGCATCCGCTCGAGCATCGCTTATGGATTCAAGTCGGCGCGACGCGCGGCTCGACTCTACGGGAGTTATGTGTTGCTGGGGATCCTGACGTCACTCCTAGTTGCACTTGGCATTTACCTCTGGTGGGTAGCGGCTCCCGCATCTCAAGTGATCGTCAGTTTCCTTATTCTGCAGTCAACGCTTGGCTATCTCCTCGTTCTGCGGTGGTGGCAACGTGCTCTTACTGCCGCTTGGTATCAGCGGCATACTCCGCTCGCTGCTGCTATTGAGCTTGTGTCTCTTGAACCCCTGCCGCCGGAATCTGCGATTCCTGAGGTCCCTCTTTCACAGTAGCTCGCGTGGCGCTTTGCTAGACTCGACAGTTTGCTTTCTGGTCCAGACTCATCGATGGAGAACGACTCTGTGGAAATCCGTAAAGTAGGCGTCATCGGCGCGGGAACGATGGGCAACGGCATCGCTCACGTGCTTGCTCGGAGCGGTTATGACGTAGTCCTCTGCGAAATGGCGCAGCAATATTTGGATCGTGGCCTGGCTACGATCCGCAAGAACCTGGAGCGTGAAGTTGCGAAGAACAAGATCAGTGCTGAAGACAGCGCTGCGGCCGTTGCCCGCATTCGCGGAGTAGTGGACCGCACGGCTCTTTCAGAATGTGACTTTGTCATCGAAGCTGCGACTGAGAAGTTCGAAGTCAAATCGGAGATTTTTCGCGACATTGACCGCATCTGCCAGCCAGAGATCGTCCTTGCCAGCAACACTTCCTCGATATCGATCACGAAGATCGCCGCACTGACTCGGCGGCCCGACAAAGTGATCGGCATGCACTTCTTCAATCCTGTGCCAATCATGAAGCTGGTAGAGGTGATCCGCGGTCTTGCTACTTCGGATGAAGCCTATCAACTGACAAAGCAATTAGCGGAAAAGCTCGACAAGACGCCCGTAGAAGTAAACGACGCTCCCGGCTTTGTTTCGAACCGAGTGCTCATGCCACTGTTAAACGAGGCAATGTACTCCGTCATGGAGGGCGTTGCGACTCCACAGGCAGTCGACGAAGTATTCAAATTGGGAATGGCGCATCCGATGGGGCCACTTACTCTGGCGGACTTCATCGGGCTTGATGTGTGCCTCGATATCATGCGCGTTCTCCATGAAGGCTTGGGCGATCCGAAATACCGACCGTGTCCGCTGCTGGTGAAGATGGTCGATGCAGGTTGGTTGGGTAAGAAGAGTGGAAGAGGGTTCTATCGCTACTAGAGGGTCTTGGGCGCGCTGGTGCGCGTCCGGTCAAAAAACACTTGGATATTCCGGCCTCAATCCTAATCTGTCATCCTGAGGTCCGGTGTTGGCCGAAGGATCTCCCGGAGTGAATAAGGCTTACTTGCTGCATCCTGGCACTTTCACGAGGGTCTTCGCCAAACAGCCGCGACGCCGCATGGACGTCCGAATCATCACAGGAGATCCTTCGGCCAACGCCGGGCCTCAGGATGACAATTCCGAGATCTCAGGATGCAGGAAGAACGTGCTGCCACTCGAATAATTACTCGCGCATCCACAGGCTTTTCGACTATCCTTCGCTCCATGGTCCGTATGACGGTGCTGGCCTCGGGTTCGCGTGGCAACACCGCTGTCCTCTCCAGTTCGGGCACTAGCATCCTTATCGATGCTGGCATCTCCTGCCGCGAAACGCTTCGTCGCATGCATCGCGCGGGCGAGGATCCATCCAAGCTGTCGGCGATTGTGATCACGCACGAGCATCAGGACCACATCTCCGGTCTCGCGGTGCTGGCGCGGAGACTGAAGATTCCTGTTTACATCACTGGACACACTCACCAACAGTGGCAACGTTGGGTGCGCGGACCGGCAACTCGGCAGGCTCCGCTCTACAAAGATGACGATAAGGCTCATCTGGACCGCTGCGAGCATTTCCGCGCTGGAGTCAAGTTCCAGATTGGCGATATCGAGATCCTTCCGTTCACGATTCCGCACGATGCAGTCGATCCCGTGGGATTCGTCTTTCGTACCGAAGGTCTAAAAATCGCTATGGCCACCGATTTGGGCTACATGGCAGCGAACATCAAGATGCATCTGCGTGGATGCGATGCCCTGGTTCTTGAATCGAATCATGATCTTGAGATGCTGCGCGGCGGGCCGTACCCCTGGTCGGTGAAGCAGCGGGTCATGTCGCGCGTTGGCCACCTTTCCAACGACTCTCTCGCGGATTTCTTCTGCAACGACTATGATGGAGGAGCAGCATTCCTGGTGTTGGCACATTTGTCGGAGTCGAACAACCATCCCGAACTGGCACTGCAGTCGGCAGAGCGCGCTCTTGGAGGCCGGCTGAATCTGATCCAGAACCGGCTGGTGCTCGCTTCTCAGACAGAACCGATGGAAGCGATTCGTTTTTGATGTCAAAGTGCGTTGATCAGGTAGTAGGCGACATTCTCGCAGGCTGGCGATACGACATCTCTGGCATCGCCTCTGAGATGCGCGGCGACTACGAACAGCACTTCGCCGAATGTGTCCATTGCAGCGCCCGCCAGCGCCTACATCGCACCATTGATATCGGCCTGATCGCAGTGGCGACAGTCTCTGCTGCGCTCTTCCTCATCGCGTTCGGCGCGATCCGCCACTACGATCCAAACCACGCGCATCTGCTGGAGTTCATCGCTTTAGCCGGCTTTGCTTTTTCCAGCCTCGTTTGGCTTATTGTGGCTCTCGCCACACCTGCTCCGGTCGTGATCCAGGATGCCGCCATAATGGGCGCTCGCCGCATTCAAGCAAAACTCCCACCTGAAATACGAGAACGGATTCCCGCCATTGGAAATCGGCAGTAGAAAGAAGCACTCAGCCGTCAGCACTCAGCATTCGGCCGCTCAACTGTTGAGGCCCACCCAAGCGAAGAACAGTGAAATTAACAGTGATTTTTTTAGAAATAACTCCACTGTTACTGGTTTTTCCCAGAGTCATTGGAATTCGTGTTTTGGGAACAGTGAATAACAGCGAATCAGCTGTGAATTTTTTTGTGCACGTCCTTGACGGTGTAGTCACCTTTTTTTAGCCGGGAAGGGCTATCACTGGTTGATCAGCACTTAACATTCAGCCTCTCGAAGTTCCGTGATGCTCGCGCCGTGCAAGTAAGTTGAACGGCTGAATGCTGAGTGCTGGCGGCTGAACGCTCGCAACAAAAAAGCCGTCCATTTTCAGAACGGCTTTTCTTGCTAGCTAGCTTCGACGTCAGTTTCAGAACTTAGCTCTGCGTCTTGTCTGGAGCGGCCTCGCCCTTTCGTCCATGGCGATGATGTCCACGATGCTCTTTCTTCATCTCCTTGAACTTTGCTTGCTGATCCGGAGTTAGCTTCGCCATCATCTGCTCATGAGAGCTCTTGCGCAGCTCTTTGAACTTGGCTTTCTTCTGGTCCGCAGTCAGCGAGGAATCATTCTTGATCGCCTGCGCCTGCTGCTTCATGTTCTCGCGGATGCTCTTCAAGTCGGCTTGCTGCTCAGGAGTCAGGTTCAATTCCTTTGCGAACCTTTCTCCGCGTTCTCCGCGCTTTTCTGATTGGGTTTGAGCCGCGTTGTCACCGCTGGCCGTGCTGGCTGTCTGCGCCAGAGCTGCCATCGGCAGCACCATAGCTCCAGACAGAATGAATGTGAAAAAACGGTTTGACTTCATCGATCACCTCTGTGGGATGAAAACCCATGCGAGACCGGGAAGTTGTGGAAAACCGCGCGACCGGAGCTGGATCTTCTCGCTGCTTTCTATCTTAATTTCAAAGGGTTAAGAACCCTTGAGCGGCAGCTCAGGATCACCTTCTCGAGACCCAAGCAACTGTTTTGAAAACAAAAAATGCCGCCCTCGACGGCGGCATGGAAATGCGGAGATGCTGCTACGGGACCATGTTCAGGATGCTGCTGTCATGGCGGCCAGCTACCTCAAGGCGGGTTTTGGCACGCTCAATCAGACGCAGCGCCTCTTCCTTGTTTGCGTTGGGATCCTTGAGCTGCTCTTCGCCCATCTGGCGCTGACGTTTCGCGCCTTCCACATCGATGTCCGCTGCTTTCTCGGCACGTTCGGCAAGAACCGTGACCTTATCCGGCAAGACCTCGGCAAAGCCCCAATGAAGAGCAAGGCGTTCTATTTTGCCATCCGGGCGGCGATAGTTAAGCTCGCCACTACGCAGTTCGGTAATGAGGGGAGCGTGGCCGGGCAGAATGCCGAGATATCCCGACGTTCCCGGTATCTGCGCTTCGGTGGCTTGCTCGCTTACAAGCAAGCGCTCCGGAGTGACGATTTCGATTTGGAACGTGTCTGCCATGACTACTATGCTGCGGCCTTCATCTTCTGAGCGTCTTCGAGAACCTCGTCGATCGTACCCTTCATGTAGAACGCCTGCTCAGGAACGTCGTCGTGCTTGCCTTCGATGATCTCTTTGAAACTGCGGACCGTGTCCTGAACCTTAACGTAGCGTCCTTTGTAGCCGGTGAACTGCTCGGCTACGTGGAAGGGCTGCGACAAGAACTTCTGGACCTTGCGGGCGCGGGCTACCGTGATCTTGTCGTCTTCCGAAAGCTCGTCGATTCCCAAAATGGCGATAATGTCTTGCAGATCCTTGTAGCGCTGCAGAATCTTCTTCACACCTTGCGCCACGTCGTAATGCTCCTGGCCCACCACACGCGGAGTAAGGATTCGCGATGTAGACGCCAGCGGATCGACTGCCGGATAAATACCTAGCGCGCTCAATGGACGCGAGAGCACGGTGGTTGCATCGAGGTGAGCGAAGGTCGTGGCCGGCGCGGGATCGGTAAGATCGTCAGCGGGCACGTATACAGCCTGCACTGAGGTCACCGAACCCTTTTTGGTAGAGGTGATCCGCTCCTGCAGCTCTCCCATTTCGGTCGCGAGGTTGGGCTGGTACCCCACGGCGGAAGGCATACGTCCTAACAGCGTGGAGACTTCAGATCCTGCCTGCGTGAAGCGGAAGATATTGTCGATGAAGAGCAGCGTGTCCGCGCCCTCTTTGTCGCGGAAGTATTCGGCGACCGTAAGTCCAGTTAGCGCCACGCGCAGACGCGCTCCAGGCGGCTCCGTCATCTGACCGTAAACCAGTGCAGCCTTTGAGGCGCTGCTGTCGCCAGGCTTGATAACGCCCGACTCGCTCATCTCCAGCCAGAGGTCATTGCCCTCGCGAGTACGTTCGCCCACACCAGCGAATACTGAATATCCACCGTGCTGCTTGGCGACGTTGTTGATCAACTCCATGATGACGACGGTCTTGCCGACACCGGCGCCGCCGAACAGTCCGATTTTGCCGCCCTTCAAGAACGGCTGGATCATGTCGATGACCTTGATTCCGGTCTCGAACATCTCTTCTGAAGTCGATTGCTCCTCGAAGCTTGGAGCGGGGCGATGAATGGGCCATCTCTCGGTCGCATTCAGCGGACCGAGCTTGTCTACCGGCTCGCCGATTACGTTGATCACGCGCCCCAGAGTCGCCTTTCCTACCGGTACCGAAATGGGACCGCCAAGGTCGATGGCCTTCATGCCACGCACCATGCCTTCTGTGGCTTCCATGGCGACACAGCGAACGCGGCCTTCGCCCAAGTGCTGCTGCACTTCGACAATGATGCTGACGGGCTCCGGCACGTTGAAACCTTCGCTGGTAATGCGCAGCGCCTGATAGATCGGCGGCATTTTGGCTTCTTCAAACTGAATATCAACGGCAGGGCCGGAGATTTTAATCACTTTTCCGATGTTCTGTGCCATAGGTCCTTACAGAGCGGCTGCGCCGCTAACGATTTCGATAATTTCTTTGGTGATCGATGCCTGACGGACGCGATTCATAGTCAACGTCAATGCATCGATCATGTCCGACGCGTTGTTAGTAGCCGAATCCATCGCTGTCATACGCGCGGCGTGCTCGGCTGCAACGGACTCGAGTAGTGCACGATAAATCTGAATCGACAAGTAGCGCGGCAGCAGGTCGTGGAACAGGCGCTCCGGCGACTGTTCGTAGATGTAGTCACCGGTCCCGAATTTCGCTGCACGCTCGTCGACAGCCGACGTATCAGGTGCTCGGATTCCGACTCCGGAGCGAGCAGCAGCCTCGGCCGCCTTCTGCCGCTCTTCAAGCGTGAACTGATCTACCTGTTCCACGTCCTGCTCGCCGATCTTCACGATCGGCAGCACGTGATCGACCACCAGCCTCTGCGCGATGACCGACTTGAACTCGTTGTAGACGAGAAAGACTGCATCGACTTCTTTGCGGGCATAGCGCTTGATGATCTCTTCGGCGAGATCGCGAGCTTGTCCAAACTCCAGCTTGTTCAGCACGCCAACCTGCTCGCCTACGATCTCTACCGGCGCGACCCGCTTGTACTCGCCCTCTTCGCTCCCAGCCTGAGCGTAAGGAAAACGGCGGCGGAGCATGTCACGTCCCTTACGGCCGATGGCGATGATGTCGACGTTCTTCCCGGCTTCGGTTTCAAGAAAACGATTGGTCGCCTTGATGACGTTGGCGTTGAAAGCTCCTGCGAATCCCTTGTCGCCACTGATGACAACGAGCAGGATGTTCTTCGCTTCACGACGCTCCAGCAAGGGATGACGCGGCTCTCCGGTTATGGGGTCGTAAATCTCGGCGCGCGAAACCAGAGACTTCAGGACGTTCACGAGCATTTGCGCATACGGACGCGCCGCCAATGCCTTCTCTTGTGCGCGACGCAGCTTCGCCGCCGAAACCATCTTCATGGCTCCGGTGATCTGCTTCGTGTTTTGCACGCTGCGAATGCGGCGTCGTAAATCGAGAACGTTTGCCATTAACTAGCTTTTGCCCCAACCGCCTGACGCTGAGCGAGGAACTCCTGCTTCACTTCTTTAATCAGACGATCCATTTCCTTCTTGATGCTGTCGTCGAGCGTCTTCTTTTCCATGATCTGGTTGAGGAGGCCCGGATTCGTCGTATCGACGTACTTGTATAGCGCCTCTTCGAACTCACGCACCTGCGAGACCTGCAAGTCGTCGAGATAGCCATTCGTGCCGGCATAAATCGCGAGGATCTGCTTGCTGAATGGCAGGGGCGAGAACTGCGGCTGCTTGAGCAGCTCAGTGAGCCGCTGACCACGGTTTAGCTGTTGCTGCGTGGCCTTGTCCAAATCGGAACCGAACTGGGCGAAGGCTGCTAGTTCGCGATACTGAGCGAGTTCCAACTTCATCGATCCGGCGACCTGACGCATGGCCTTGATCTGCGCCGATCCGCCGACGCGGCTGACCGAGATACCGACGTTGACGGCCGGACGAATGCCAGAGTTGAACAAGTCGGTCTCGAGGAAGATTTGGCCGTCGGTGATAGAGATCACATTGGTCGGAATGTAAGCAGAAACGTCGCCGGCCTGTGTCTCGATGATTGGCAGGGCTGTGAGCGATCCGCCGCCCAGCTTGTCGGAAAGCTTCGAGGCGCGCTCCAGCAGCCGTGAGTGAAGATAGAAAACGTCTCCCGGATAGGCTTCGCGCCCTGGGGGACGACGCAGCAGCAGCGATATCTCGCGATACGACGCAGCGTGCTTCGACAGATCGTCATAGATCACGAGCGCGTGCTTCCCGTTATCGCGGAAGTACTCGCCGATCGCGCATGCGGCGTAAGGAGCGATGTACTGCATGGGAGCAGGTTCGGACGCCGAGGCGGCCACCACAACCGTGTAGTCCATCGCACCGTATTCGGTAAGCGTCTTCACCACGTTGGCGATCGAAGAACGCTTCTGACCGATCGCGCAATAGATGCAGATCAGATTGTTGCCCTTGTTGTTGATGATGGTGTCGAGCGCAACCGCGGTCTTGCCCGTCTGGCGGTCGCCGATGATCAGCTCGCGTTGTCCGCGACCAATGGGAATCATCGAGTCGATGGCCTTGATACCAGTGGCCATGGGCTCACGCACTGGCTGACGATCAATGACGCCGGGCGCGATACGTTCGACTGGGATGGTGTTCTTGGTCGTAATCGGGCCCTTGTCGTCGATGGGCTGCCCGAGGGAATTCACGACACGACCGACCATGGCTTCACCAACAGGCACCGCCATGATCTTCCCGGTGCGACGCACCTCGTCGCCCTCTTTGATCTCCGTGTACTCACCCATGAGCACAGAGCCGACCTCGTCTTCTTCCAGGTTCATGGCGATTCCGGTTACGGCGTGGCCGAAGTCGATCAATTCTCCGGCCATGACTTTGTCGAGGCCGTAGATGCGAGCGATGCCGTCGCCGAGCGAGATCACCGTGCCGACTTCGTCGACGGCAACTTTCGATTCAAAATTCTCGATTTGCTCGCGAATGAGCTTTGTAATTTCGTCTGCTTTGATTTGTGCCATTTTCTAAACTCTTAAAGTGATGAGTAACCGTTGGATTGCTCGAGGCGATTATGTCTGTTCGTGCCTAGCTTGCTGCCAGTTGCTCTTTCATGCGGCGCAGTTGCCCGCGTACCGAGCCGTCGTAGACGGTGCTTCCGACTTTCACGAGCACGCCGCCCATTAATCCTTGATCGAGCAAATACCGAACCCTCAATTTCTTGCCCGTAGCTTTGGCGACCTGCGCTTCCAGTCTGTGTTTCTCTTCCGCGCCTAACTCACGGATGCTTACGATTTCGGCGTCAGCAATTCCGAGCCGCTCGTTAATCTGCGCAATCGCTTCTTTGACGATCTGGTCGAAGGCATGAATGCGACGATTCAATATCAGTATCGCGGTGAAGTTGCGAATTTCAGGCAGAAGCCCTGCCTTCCTGGCAATCGCATCCAGAAGTTTCAACTTCTGCTCGCTGGAAAGTGAGGGAGTATCCCAGATCGTCCGCAGCTCCGCGCTTTCCCGCAAAAACGTTTCCAGCGAGTTAAGCTCAGCAGCGACCCGATTTGCATCGATGTTTCGATGGATCACTACATCAGCGAGGGCACGCGCATAAACTCCAACGAAGGATGCCATTTAGCGACCACCATTTCTGCGGGCATCCGCGCCAAGCTGCTCGGTGAAATCTTCAACTAACGCCTTGTCTGAGTTCGCATCCACGCGAATTCCCTTTTCGGCGAAGGACACCGCCAGCTCTGCGGCGTATTTCTGAAGGTCGCGACGCACCGTATTGACGGTTTGCGTGATTTCCTGTTCAGCAGCCTGGAGGAGTTTCTGTTTTTCGGCCTCGATCGAAGCACGAACGCGATCTTCTTCGGCCCGCGCTTCCTCCTCAGAATGCTTCTGCATGTCTGCGATCTCCGAAGACAGCCGAGAGAGCCGAGCCTCTACTTCACGGAGCCTGCGACCGGCCTCCTCACTGGCGTGTCGCGCTTCCTCTATTCCCCTCTGGATTTCCTGAGTGCGATTGCGCAACATCGCGGGAACCTTTGACTTCATAACGAAAAGAACGAACAGCGCGATGATGGCGAAGTTGATCACCACGCAGACCCAGTAAGCGGTTGTCAGCGAAAGGCCTGTAATTCTGGCAATGCCACGCACTGCCGCCGAATACTTGAACGCCGCTTCTTCGTCCTTGGGTTCTTCCCTGCCTGCAGAGGGCTCCCCAGCTGCGGATTCCTGTGGCGTTCGTCCCGCGGCTTCGTTTGCAGCGTGCGTCACTTCCTGGTTGGGGGTGGATGACTCGGGCTTAGCGGCCGCATCCGTACCTGATCCCGAAGCTGGTGCCGTGGAAGTCGGAGCACTTGGCTGGGATTGTTGCAGCGCAGCACTACTGAGCGAAAGGGACGCAATCAGTAGCAGCACAAAGCCGAACTTGCGCGAGATATTCTTCATCTGCGACCGCCGACGGCTGGCTCTTTGAGAGCTGCTCCCGTGCGCAGGATGGCACGAATGATCTCCTGCGCCAGCGCCGAGGCCTCGGAGTGCACCAGAGCTTTTGCGATTTCTGTTTCTTTCATGATTTCAGCGCGAGCGGCATTGACTCGCCCTTCGGCGGCTACTCGCGCTTCAGCAATAGCAACCGTCTTGTGCTCAAGAATCTGCTGACGGAGCTTCTCCAGACGCTTGAAAACCGCCAGCCTGGCGTCGCGAACCTTAGCCTCATATTCCGCCGCCTTCCGCTCCGCAGCGGCAATATCGGCTTTGGCCTTCTCGGCAGCGCCTACGGTCTTGCTGCGGCGCTCAGCTAAAGCGCTCGCAAGCGCGTTGTGCACGATGACACGATAGAGAATCCACGTGAAAACAAAGAGGATGATGGTCGGGATTGCTCCGAGCGCAAGTTCGCCTAGTTGTCTGAGCGTCGCGTCCATTAACTTGGGTGGTTATTGTCTCGCCGGGGATGGGATCGACAACTCTTTAAGCTAACATTCGGTTTTTGCGAGTGTCAAACGGCAATCGAGCCGATAAAGCGTTGAGACTCTAGGTGAAATTAAAGTTGCGTAGCTCTCGACTTTCCTTGACATGGGCTCCTGAGAGGCGGACACTAAGGGGTATCACCTCCGATCCGATTCAGGATCGAATGGGCTCGTGGCCAAGGAATGTCACCGCTTCTCGGCCGCGGGCCTATTTAATTTCCAGCCGAACGATTGTCCTAGATTTGAGATCCCGACAGCATTCTCAAACTGTCATCCCTCGCGTCCGCCGCGGCGGACGCGGGGGACCTGCTTTTTCTCGTCATTGAGAGAAAGCAGATCCCCACTCCGCGTTCGGAGTTATGGACGCATAAAACGGCCTTGCTGCGGAGTGAGGGATGACAGTACCTGGAGTGAGAGAGGCCCACCAACTATGCTTCGGCGGATTTCGCGCTGTTCCGCGGTGCGGGTCGCGACTTTAAGTCGGCTACGACAAGCCGGATTTCTTCAAAGGTAACTTCGGCCGGGAGAGCGTCCTTGATGGGCCTCAGTCGCTCCATCCCAACCTTGGCGCAAGCCGCTTCGATCTCTGTTACCTTCTGCTCCCCCACCCAGTTGCGCTGAAACTGCACCTTCCGGGCTTCGACCATCTCCGCGACGAGCGTAACAACACTGCCGATCTGGCGCCCGCGGATGGCCGCCACTTCGGCCAGCGTGTGTCCTTGAGCCAAGAGGCCCAGAGTCTCTGCGGCAGGCTTCGATCGCTTATTCTGAGGCTTGTCTGTGGCACGCGCGCCTTCGTTGAATCGACGCAAGGCGTCGAGTATCTGCCTGCCGTACAGCTCGATCTTGCGCTCGCCGAAGCCATGAACCCGGCGAAGCTCCATCAGGTTCGTGGGACGAATACGGCACAGTGATTCGACCGTAGTGTCGTGCATCACGATAAACGCAGCGATTCCCTGCTGCCGTGCTGCATTCCTCCGCCACTCGCGAAGGTAGTCACTGAGGTCGTAATCAACATCCGGCTCCGGCTTTGCGGATGGATCGGCCGATGCCGAATTCGGCGCCTCCAGCTCCGTGGCCGCCTGCACCGGTAGGACATATCTGCCACGTTTCTTAGTCGTTACTGGCTCCGCCATTCTCAACCAGGCGGGCTCGGCACCGCACACATCGCATGCGCCACAAGTGTTCCATTTTGGAGTTTGGCCGAAGTGCGAGCAAATCTGTAGATGACGGCACTTTCCCTCATCGACAAAGCGGCGAATCTGGTGGTATCGCTGCCAGGAGCGCTCTTTTTCCGCGGCGTCGCTCATTTGTTCGATGAAGTAGGTGAGCAGACCAACGTCGCGGGCCTGCCACAGCAGCAGGCAGTCAGCGGCCAGCCCATCGCGACCGGCACGTCCTGCCTCCTGGTAGTACTGCTCGATCGATTTCGGAAGCGACAAGTGAATCACTGCGCGCACGGCGGCTTTATTGATTCCCAGCCCGAAAGCAATGGTGCCGACCAGCACGCGCACGTCGTCAGACATCCAGCGCTCCTGATTCCGTCGACGCGCGTCGCTATCCATCTTGCCGTGATATGCAACCGCGGGAATGCCTCGCTCCTCGAGAAAATCGACCGTCTGTTCCACCCGATTGATCGTAGGTGAATAAACGATGATGTTGCTTCCTGAGTACTGACGCAGCGCCTGCAGGAGCAGCGCGTCCTGTGTGCCATATTGGCACTGCTTCACGAGGTATTTCAGATTGGGACGATGAAAACTGGCGATGTACTTGTCAGGATTCCTTAGTCGGAGCTGTGCGATGATATCGTGGCGTACCTGTCGGGTTGCGCTCGCAGTAAAGGCTGCGATCGGCAGATCAGGAAAATGCTGGCGCAAGGCGCTGAGTTGCCGGTACTCCGGGCGAAACTCGTGTCCCCATTCGGAAATGCAGTGTGCTTCGTCGATAGCGAAGAACGAAACCGGCACACGTTTTAACCACTCGATCGTGTCCTTGCGCGCGAGTCGTTCGGGCGAGAGATAGAGCAGACGGAAGCGTCCCTGTGTGGCATCGTGCACTGTCTTGTTCTGTTCGCTACCGGCAAGCGAGCTATTGAGACTCGCGGCAGGAATCCCCATTTGGGCGAGCTGCGCAATTTGGTCCTGCATTAGGGCGATCAAGGGCGAGATTACGATCACCGTCTTCTCAGACAGCATCGCCGCGGGCAGCTGATAACAGAGGGACTTGCCACCACCGGTCGGCATCACAACGCACGTATCGCGACCGGCGAGCAGGCTGGAAACTATGCGCTCCTGCAAGGGACGAAAAGAATCGTAGCCCCAATATCGCTGCAGCGCTGTCAAGATCGCGGAATTTGAATTCATGTGCGGTTTTTTAGAGAGACTCTTTTACCACGAGATTGCCGGAAGCAGGAACAATATATTTATCGTTTACGAAGACGTCTCAGAACAGAGCGGGGCTTACGTGAGTCTCGTTTTGGAATCACCACTCCAGCGGAGCTTGACTCGAAGTTCTGCAGCCGCCACAGGAGCGACTTAGGACCCTCTACTGTCAACTGAACGCGATCTTGCCTATATTCCCGATTCAGGATGTTCGCGCGGGCCTCAATCATGGCAAGCACTTTGCCCTCGCTCTGCGGCACGCTGATTTCTATGCGCTCCACCGGATCGGCTGTCAGCGTCGCGTCGATTCTCTGCAGCAGCGCTTCCAGCCCAATGCCCTTCATCGCCGAGACCTGAACGACCTTGTCACCGCCAGGAAGCGCGTTCCGTTGCGCAGGAGAAAGCAAATCGATCTTGTTCAAGACGTGAACCGTCGGCTTTTCCTGCACCTCGAGTTCGGCAAGAACCTTCTCAACCTGCTCCTGCTGTTCAGCGGCGTTGGGGCTGGTCGCGTCGGCGAGGTGCAGAATCAATGAAGCGCGCTGCACTTCTTCCAAAGTCGCGCGGAAGGAGGTAACTAATGTGTGCGGTAGGTTACGAATAAATCCAACCGTGTCTGAAAGCAGGACCTTGCGTTTCGAAGGCAGAGTAATCGAGCGCAGGGTTGGATCGAGAGTCGCGAACATGCGCGAGGAGGCAAGAACTCCAGCCTTGGTAAGCGCATTGAACAATGTCGACTTTCCCGCATTGGTGTATCCCACGAGCGCCACTGTTTCCACGGGGACGGCCTCGCGCCGTTGACGCTGTTGCGCGCGCACGCGACGCACATTCTCGAGCTGCTGCTGCACATGGCGCATGCGGCGGTAAATCTTCCGGCGATCGGTTTCGAGCTGTGTTTCACCGGGTCCGCGTGTGCCAATACCGCCGCCGAGCTGCGACATTTCCACACCGCGCCCGGCTAGTCGGGGCAGCAGGTATTCCAATTGCGCCAGTTCAACCTGGAGTTGACCTTCGCGAGTACGCGCGTGCCGCGCAAAGATGTCGAGGATGAGCTGCGTTCGGTCAATCACCCGAGCCTGCAGCTCGCGTTCGATGTTGCGCTGTTGTGAAGGAGAAAGATCGTGATCGAAGAGCACGACATCGGCACGCGATCCGGCAACGGCTCCGGTAATTTCCTCGAGCTTGCCGCGGCCGATGAGTGTTGCCGGCTCCAGCTTGTCGCGACGCTGTATGACTTCACCGACAACTTCGGCTCCAGCACTGGTCGCCAGTTCGCGAAATTCAGCCATTGAATCCTCGGCGGAGAGGCCGAGAAAGGCATCAGCAGCTTTTGTGTTCTTTGGGGAAGGGTTCTGTTCGGCGCTCTCCAGGGATTCCAGGCGCGAGGCTTCGATCGCTTGTCTCGCCATCCTTGCCTGGGCGCTCGGGCCGCCGCTTCGCTTCGAGCGCAGGTCGATTCCGACCAGGAATGCCCGCTCCAGCCTGTGGGCAGGATCGTTGCCAGTTGCGTTCGAGAAAGACGGACTCCGTGCCACTTGAATGCCAGCGCTTGCGCTAAAGAATCCGCTCAGCCTTCGGAAACTGCTGTAGGAGGCGCAGCATCATGCCCAGCCGTCGAGCGCTCCGACGCGGGTGGACGATGCTCGGAAGCTGCGGGACGTTCTCCGAAATGCGATCCGCGCGCCATGACTACCGTGGAGATCGCATGCTTGAAGATGAGCTGCTCCTGGTTGTTGGTTTCGAGTACGACTGAGTATTTGTCGAAGGACCGGATGCGTCCGCTCAGCTTCACTCCACTCATCAGATAAATGGTGATTGGAGACTTGTCCTTACGAGCAGTGTTAAGAAAAGTATCCTGAATATTCTGTGCCGGCTTTGTTTCCATTGTGCCGATCTCTCCTTGAACCAGAACCAGATAGGAACGTGTAGATGACTACCACGACTATAGACAGTCCCTAAAGATAAAACCGGGAGAGCGGTCTTGGCAAATTGAGAGGTTACAGAACGAGAGAAGCCCTGCTACAAAGGAGCGATTTGGCGGCGAGTTTTGTTGTCCGTTAACACGTGCCACGCTGGAAAGTTGCGTTCTGGGAAGCGTATGATGCGGGCGCATCGAAGGGCGTCGCATCGGCATCTACTACACAGGTTCCCAGGTAAGAAGAAAAGTACATGGAGGCAAGACAATGAAGTTACTGGCAACGTTTGTAGTTCTCGGGGGCCTCGCTTTCGCTCAAGCCCAGTCGGGCAACACTCAGTTAGCGATCCGTCCAGGAACGCCGGATCCGAAAGAGCAGCGCATTGTGAAGGAGGTTCGTCACGAACTGGTGATGCTCCCGTATTACTCACTGTTTGACGATCTCGAGTATTCCGTAAATGGTGACACTGTGACTCTACTCGGGGCGGTTACGAATCCTACGCTGAAGAAGGACGCCGAGAACGTGGTGAAGCGCATTGAAGGCGTGAACAAGGTCAACAATCAGATCAAAGTGTTGCCGCCTTCCCCGATGGATGATCGCATTCGGCAAGAAACAGCGCGCGCGATCTCAAGGCAAGGCGGGCTCTACCGCTACTTCATGGGAGCTGTGCCATCGATCCACATCATTGTGGATAGTGGTCACGTAACCCTGAAGGGTGTGGTTGATAACGAGGCAGACGATACGCAGGCGAGATTGGCCGCGAATCAAGTCCCTGGTGTCTTCTCGGTTAAGGATGAGCTCCAGGTTCTGAATCAGAAGACAGCAAAAAAGTAACTGAACCGCAAGTCCAGAGGCGATAACTGATTGGCACTCCAGCCGACGTGAGCTATCGCCTTTCGCATCCGCTTAAGTGTGCTGGATGCCTATGGCATCAGTACGCCTGTGGCCGTCTTCGTGACTCACGCGATCTTCGGGTCTGTCCTTGGACTGTTCTATCGCTAGGTAGACATACCTAATCCGAGTTTAAGCGTATTCATCGAGGACCCACCTGCAACCTGCGTTGCTATGGGCATAAAATCGCTAAAACCTCCCATATTGGAACACGGAGATTTGGTACTACGTAGAACTAAGTAGGGCAATTTTGTGGGCATCCGCTCTCGATTGCTGTGAGAGGATGCTTCAGTCATGACCGATTCTCGACCGAAAATTCTCAGCATCGATGACAATCAGTCACTCAACTCGATGCGGCAAATGGTTCTTGCTGTAAGTGGCTTCGATTGCGATTTGGCCAGCACTGCAGAGCAGGCTCTGGCCATGATACTTACCTGTCATTATGACGCTATTTTGCTCGATTATTACCTGCCCGGAACAACCGGTTCCCAAGTTGCGAACACAATCAAGACTCTGCGCCCAGAGGTACCGATCATCGTGGTCACGGGCGAAGAACTGGACGAGCACAGCGACGCCGTTCACAGTTACATGGTCAAAGGCGAAGGGCCTGAAGTTCTCTTGGCAAAACTGCATTCCGTAGTGAATGCCAAAAGTATCAATTCTCGGACGATGCAGGCGGCTGCGAGTTGAGGAAAGACAGCGACTAACAATTAGCGGAACTAGACCGTTGATTGCGCGGTTTTTCTATTGCCAATTGCCTATCGCTTGCTGCCTTTTTCCGGAACCAAAGTCAACACATCCGTCGCGTTCTCCTCAATCGCTTGCTTCGAATAGAGCAAGGGAAAATACTGTCCCGCTTCCCAAAGCGGGAGGAGATCGGAGTAGTGCCGGCTGCCAGGCTCGCCGCTTTGGCCTGGAGTATTGATCGCCAGCGAGTTATCGAAGTTGCTCAAATCAAAGATCTCACGGTAGCTCGCACCAGAGGACTGTTGAAAGCTGCCTGTTCCTGATCCCGTCGCATTCACCGTGTTAGCGTCCCCTGGCCTTGCGACTGGCCCAAGATCGAAGAGTGGCTTGGCTCCAGCGAGCTGATCGAGGGCGTGACGAAACGTCATGGTATGCAGGGAGCCCCACGACCACAGCGCGGGATCCGTTCCTGCTTTTTGTTCTAGTTCGTGTCCCGCGTCGAGAAGTGTCGACAACAACACCTGCTGCTGCTCATCCGGCGGCAAGGACTTCAGGCAATCCATGGCTTGTTGCGTACTCAAGTGCACTGCCTTTGGCGCGGACGCCCCAGCTATCTTCCCGAGTAGGGCGCTCCGCAGATGGTTTTCCCAAACCTCGTAGAGCGCGGCCGCTACCGAGGTGGAGCGCATGAGGCGGTCCCAATCTTTGAGAATCTCAAGGAAGCGCCGCTCTGGACCATCACTGCGCCGCGGCAACATGGGAATGAGTTCATTGGCCGGCAACGAATACACATCTCGCTGCAAGTCTTCCACGTCCGCCATTCTGATCTTTCGTTGTTTCTCTCCAAATCCGCTTAAGACTTGACGAATCCTTTCTATGCGATAGGTTGCCCACTCAAAACCAACTTTGTACTTATAGTCTTCAGGAATCGTGCGATTATTCGCGGTTGCAAACCATCCTTCTGCCGGATTGAACGTGCGTGGCAGTTGATCCAGTGGCACGAATCCGGACCATTCATGGTTGCCATCGCTTCCCAGTACGGGAAGCAAACCAGTCCAGCTTCGAATCGGGGTCAATCCAGCCGACTGTTCTCCGATGTTTCCGTCAGTATCGGCGTAGACCATGTTTTCCGGAGGCAGCTTCCAACGTTCAAGAGCAGCGAGGAATTCATTCCAGTTTTGTGCCCGATCGACAGCCAGCGACGCCAGGTAACCGGCCGTGCCAGGCTCGCTGCCTACCCAGCGCAATGCCAAAGCCCGATGACGTGCTGCGTCTTCCCAGAGCACTGGACTATGTTGCGTGAATTTGAGCGTGACTGTTTGCGGAGAGCCATCCTTCACCGCGATCACGGTCTTCTCCGTCCGCATCAATTCCCATTTTCCGTTGCGCTTGTACTGCAGCGGATTGTCGGGATTGAGTTCCTCGACGTATAGATCTTGCTGGTCCACTCCGAATATCGTGAGCCCCCAGGCGATGTGTTGGTTATGTCCAATCGCCACGCCCGGCAACGCTGGCTCGCCAGCGCCGATCACATCCCATCCAGGCGCGCTGAGATGCACGATGTATCGCAACGACGGGACAGCAATCACGCGATGCGGATCGTTCGCTAATATCGGCTTGCTTGTCGACGTAAGTTTGCCCGAAATGGTCCAGTTATTACTCCCCACGGATGCAGTCTGCAGTGCAAACTCCATTCTCGTGTCCCCACCTATCAGTCCATCCAGTAGTTTCGGAGACAAGCCGGAATAATCCACTCCATTTGCTGCGTCGAGCTTAGTTGGCGGATCGGGATCCAGAATTTGTTGCGTCGTCTCAGCTCCCAGCGTTGTCAGAAGCTCGGCATCTCGCAGCTCAGCATGTGCATTGCCCGTCATCGAGTAAGCGGCCATGCGCGACAAACAGTCTTCGGGCTTCCACGGTTCAGGTTTGAACCCGGCAAGTTGAAAGCTAATCGGCAGCCCCGGACCGCTTGCTGAATCGAGATAGCGAATATAGGCGTTAATTCCGTTGGTAAATGCCGTAAGGATTGCCAGTGTGTCTGGTGAGTAACTTTTGTATTCGCGCTCGAAATCGCCGCGATACTTCAGCAAACGCGCATACCGATCGCGCTCGATTGCGGATTTGCCAAGCACCTCCGCGAGCCTTCCCTGGCCCGCGCGCTTCCACAACTCCATCTGGAACAAACGATCCTGTGCGGCCACGAATCCCTGCGCAAAAAACAAATCGTGCTGGTTCGCAGCGTAGATATGCGCGACACCCCAGTTGTCACGCATGACCTTGACTGGGTGCTCCAGGCCGCTGGTTTGGAGCTCTCCGTTGATTGGAGGATTTGCTTTTTGTGCGCGCGCAGCGAGCTCAGGCTCAGTCGACTGCCGGCTGAAGACAAATGCAGAGAGGAGAGCGGCAATGCAGAACGCATGCGCGAGTTTCATCCCGCAAATTATATGAGTAGGAAGAAGCCCGAAACTTTGAACCGGACAGTGACCGATCAGACGATGCGAATCGTAGGGCAGCTTTCGCGTTCATCAATCAAGCGGCTGCCTGCATGACGTTCCAGGATGTGACGCTGAAATGCGGCGCTCCACAGGTGATGAGCATCCCCAGAATCCAGGTCCTTCGACGACGCATTCACGACAAGAAACTCATCACAGATAGAGCACTGCCGAGTAACTCCGCCAATTTGCCCGAAGAATGTGAAGTGATTTGCCACGAGATGAGTATGCCGCGGCGCCTCCCGAGGCGCAATTTACGCTGGTAACGGCGAAGTGGGTACTTTTGGAATCCCGCGAAAGTAACTCAAGAAACTGCAGACTAATACGCAAAAGGAGCAAACGCCTGAGGACATACAGTCCTCAGGCGTTCGCGTACTCAACTTGTTGGATTAGCGCTGCGGGATATCGGCTTGCGCTGCCGGACTGACGCTCAATGGGCTGAAGGCCCCGCTCCCCATGAGATCGGGATTGATGTCATTCTCGTGGCTTGGTCCGAGTCCGAGTTTGATCAGAGCGCGGGAATCGGGAACAACTTTGCTCTGCCAACCCTGGTCGGCCTGGAATTTGCGCATAGCTGCTGTGGTTCTGGCGTCCCAGAGGCCGTTTGGTTGGCCGTCCAGATACTTTTCCCGGATCAGCGCCGCTTGAATCTCACGGGCGCGATCACTGGCGATAACCTGCTGTCCGTGATGCTTCCACGCAGACTTACGCAGCTTGCTGAAGCGCGAGTGCTTTGTTGAGCTCTTGCCGCTGGCTTTTGGTGTAACTGCAAAAGCCGGCACACCCATCACAACCGCGACCAGAAACGTAATACCGATTTTTTTGAACCGCATAAGCTCCTCTTTTGAAGCCGAGCTATTCCCTCGGCCCAATTCGGGGATTTCTTAACGGGGTATGAAGCAGCTTACCCGACCGAATGTACCTTTGCACCTGAATATTTTTGGGTCCCCACACACTAGTACCATGTACCTTCGGGTGAAGTTAGGATGCGGGAAGCAAGGTGCAGTTCTGCCCGAAGTCTCAGGATTTTTTGGCTGGATCGCAACTAAGTCTTTGCAATCCAGCCATTTAGCTTTTACGGTAGGGTCCCAGCCAGGAAGATGGTGCTGGCATTTCGTCCCCGGCCCTGACGCACTAGGAAGACAACGTCCTGGCCACTCTTGAGTTGGCCTGTGATGCGCCGGAAGTCGTCGTCGCTGTTCACAGCTTGTTTGTTGACTTCAAGGATCACGTCTCCGCGGCTGAGTCCGATATCTTCCGCGAATGATCCGGGCTTCACTTCGCTGACAATCACACCTTTATTTGCAGGAATCCCCAGCCTATCGGCCATATCCGGGGTGATTGGGCGGACCGAAAGCCCCAACTTTCCGGCTACAGGCTGTTCTTGATTAGCGGAATCTTCTTCGTTTGCCGCTGTATTGCCGTACAACTTGGCACGATCGGCGACGGTAACCGTAGTTTCGGCTGACTTCCCGCCGCGTTCATACCCGATCTTTACTTTGCTACCGGGCTTTTCCGCAGAGATGTTGGCGACGAGTTCGTCACCGGTCTTTACCGGTTTGCCATTCACCGACGTAATGGTGTCGCCGATCTTCAAACCTGCCTGATCTGCCGGGCCGTTAGCCGTAACGCTGGAAACCGTGACCCCGCTCTTGGCCCCGTAGACACGAGCAATCGCCGGATTCGGCTGAGCGCTGAAGGCCACACCGATCGATCCGCGTACGACCTTATGGTCCGGACCGATGAGCTGGTTGTAAACCTCGGCCACGGTGTTCGACGGCAAGGCGAATCCAATACCCTGATAGCCGCCTGATTCGGTGAAGATCGCGGTGTTGATGCCAATCACCTCCGAATTCATGTTCACCAGCGGACCGCCGGAGTTCCCCGGATTGATCGCCGCATCGGTCTGAAGGAAATGCTGGAACTGCCGCCGATTATCGATGTCACGTCCCTTCGACGAGATGATTCCTGCGGTGACCGACTCCTCCAGAGCGAATGGGCTGCCGATCGCAAGCACCCAGTCGCCCACGTTCATCGAATCCGAGTTGCCGAGTTTCGCCGAGGCGAGTGGATGATCCACTTCAATCTTGATGACGGCTAAATCGGTTTCCGAGTCAGTTCCGATCACCTTGGCGTCATGCTGCACGCCCGGGGGATCACCATCGAGTTTCACGCGAATGCGATCCGCTTTATCCACTACGTGCTGATTCGTAATGATGTAGCCCTTAGAGTCGACGACGACTCCAGATCCCAGTGAGTGCTCTGTCGTGCTTCCTCCCCCACCAAACGGGCTTCCACCCTGCCCGCCAAAGAAGCGGTCAAAGAAGTCCTGAAATGGATCGCCATCCTGATCGTCCGGAGGTTGCTGACCGCGTCGCCGCGGCCGGGGAGTAGTAGCCTTCGGCGTGGATTCCGTATTGATATTCACAACGCTCGGCTCAAGCGTCTTCGCAACCTGGCTGAAGGCATTCGACAACTGCTGCGGGGAGGGCACCTTCAACGGCGTGGCGTCAGAGCTATTTACGCTCTTGGTGGCACCTTTTACGCCCTTTTGTATGACGGTACCGATAAGAATGCCGACAAACAGGGTCAGCACCACGAGGATAGTAGACAAGAAACGGTGCGACCGCATTCGATCTCTCAATGACATACGTGATTCCATGATCTTTCCTCGCCAAAAGTTGGCAAACGTCCATTATATCGAGTCAGGCGGGATAGCTTGGACAGCAAGGAAGGCAAATTGATTTTCACTTCTATCAATTAGACGCGAGTTCTGTGGCAATAGACGCATAACCACTGGGAGCGTAAGCACGCGCGGGAATCCGACGTACTCATGTATGCGATCCGTCCTTTTGACGCTTAGCAACTTCTACGCGGCTGCCACTTTACCTGCACCAAGATTCTTACTCGCAGGCTGCTTCGCGGTAATGTTTTGCGCCACGGCCCACGCCGCCGATGCTATCGCCCACGAAATGAAGAACGCCGTCCAAGGCAATCTGGCTTTCGGCGAGGCGGCAATCGCCGGTCCCCAAACCAGAATCGTAAACACTCCGATCATCGCGGCTTCCGCAAACGCGGCCACACGCGGCAAAACCGAGAACAGCACACCGAGGCCGGCGGCGATGTGTCCGGCGCCCGTCAGATACGCCCAGCCTTCACGGTAAGGCAGCCACGCCGGCACGAAGGCCACAGTCTCCTTCACGTAGACGATGTGCGAGAGCCCGATCGGTATGAGCCACACCCCATAAAACATCTTCACGAAACGGAGGGTTTTCTCGCTGCTGAGGAACGTTATTAGCGAGCCTTCTTGCGGCTCCGCCAGCCGTGCGAACAGAAACCAGCCTCCGGCAAATAGGGCGGCAATCTCGCCAAACCCCAGCCAGACCGCCTCCACCCCTGGCGCCACAAACAATGCCGGCAACTTCAAGCACATCCAGATCAGGAGATAGGGAAACAGGATGCGCGCCGCCCACGCTGCCGTAGCTCGAAACAGCAACCCAACTCCGCCGACAACCATGAGGACGCCCGAAGCATACGCAAGAGCAGTCCGTCCTGGGACCCACGCCGCAACCGGCTGCCACACCATCGCAAAATCACCATAGATCAGCGCGAGGACACCCAATCCAACCATCCCGAAGGCAAACGCCGTCAACGGCGGCTGCTGGCTACGAGTCATGGGCGTCAACCTTACTCGAAGAGAGATTTAGTGATCAAGAATTCCGTCCCTGCTTTTGACGAAGCCGGTAAGGACAGGCCAGAACTCTGTATGGAGAACAAATAGCGATAGCGAATAAACGCGACTAGGAGGCCGTGGAGAGGTTTCTGCTGCCTCGAACGTATCCAGGAGCCGCCAAGTTTCTCCGACGCCTTAAAACGTCCCCAATTGCAAATTTCCCACTCGGGCAAAAAATCATTACCGGCGGCGGTAGCCGCTGGTTTCTGTAATAAGGATGAAATCAATCTCTGTCACACTTGCGACGATGGTTACCAGGTGCCCAGCATTTTCAATTATTTGCATGGAGCCATCGAAGCTCTTGTGCGTAGTTTGAGGCAGAATGGTGAGCTTTTTGGGGCACTGAAGCGCAACTTATGAGGCGTTTTGAGGCACTTTAAGGGCATCACAAGGGTTCTCCCTCGCGAACACCGCGCGGGAACGGGGCACCCTTTGTCCGGGAGTCCACTGCAACAACCAACACGGGAAAGTATTGGCCATTTCGTCCAATAATGAAGTACCAAGCGTCCCGAAGTGGAGCGCATCTCAGGCTATCTGGTTTGCATTACAAGGAATAATCCCCTATCTCAGGAGAAATCGATGAATCGAAAAACTCTTAGAACGATCGCATTAAGAAGCTTTGCGCTGGTTGCCGCGTTGGGCGCAGCGTGGCAGGCGCAGGCACAGGACGCCAAAACACCGTATCCGAGCATGGCCCCCCTTGATCAATATCTGATGGCGGATCGGAATGCCGAAATGGCCTTGGCGCGTAGTGCGGCGCCGGAGTCCATCTCGCGCGATGCTGAGGTCCTGGTTCTCGGACGTCACGGTTACGAAACTGCGATTAAAGGGAAGAACGGTTTCGTATGCATCGTGGAACGTTCCTGGACTGCTCCAATCGACGACCCGGGCTTTTGGAATCCGAAGGGGCGTGCTCCGATCTGCTTGAATGCGGCAGCCGCACGCTCCTACTTGCCACGCACGATCAAGAAAACGGACTTGATACTAGCTGGACGTACGAAAGCTCAGATGATTGAGACCATCGCAGCAGCAGTCGACAAAAAGGAATTGCCGGAGATGGAACCTGGGGCTATGTGTTACATGCTGTCAAAGCAGGGCTATCTAAACGATCGCGACGGACACTGGCATCCGCACCTCATGTTTTTCGTTTCACAAGCCGACCCTGCGGCGTGGGGTGCGGATCTGCCGGGCTCTCCCATATTTGCCTTCGACGACACCTGGGAGCGCCTGACTACGTTCCTGGTTCCGGTGCGACAATGGTCGGACGGAACGGCTGATCGCTAAGGCACTGTTTTTTGGGTGCTCGGCAAGATTTCCGATAGTTGTCCCGCGGTCTCTCCATCGGATTCAAGTTGGAAGCTCGCCATGCCGGGTGCCGCACCCTTTACGATTTTTTTAAAAAGTGCCCAATCGAAGTGGCCTTTGAGGAAAAGCTTTCGGAAAGAGTTGCCGACTACACGGAAGTCAGCAATTGCAGCCTTGAACTTTCAAGGAGCTATTCCCGGATTAGCGCCGCGAGTCCGGTGGCACCAGGTTGTTCGCACGATAGTAAACCACAAGCTGGCCATAGTGCTCGCCGCTGTGCTCGATGGCAAACGTCCAGATGGAGGAGCTGTGGGCCAGCCGGTTCCCAAAAAATTTCGATGTATGATCCAGCCCCGCGTCGCCCTGCTGCTGAATCACTTGCGCTCCGTCCGCGACGGCCTCCTCGACGAACTTCACCACATCGGCCTTGGTCTTGAAAACGTCACGCGAAGGATTGTCGCCCTCGCCGAAGTTGGGCCCGAGGTTTGATCCGGAAATCCTCCGTATCAGGACGAAATCCAATGCGGCGGCGTGGAGAAGATTTAAGGCAAAGGTGCGCTGGTCCTTCTGCACCTTGAAGTCGTATTTGTCTTCGGGAAAATCCTTCGCCATGGCGACGAGTTTGTTTCCGATGTCGTTCCACCTGTCCAACATCTCATCGGATCGAGATCGCGCAGGACTCGGAGGTTGGTTCTGCGTTTGGGCCTGACTGAGAAGACCCATTCCGACGGCAGCAAGCAGAGTAACCGCAACTAGCGCAAGCAAAGACCGCTTCATTGGAGATTGCTCCTTATTTTGATCCGCTTTCAGAAATTCCGTCGGGTTAGACGTAGCGCTATTCCCAAAGTTTGAGCAAATCTCGGGATCAAACGGCGAAAAACTTGCATGTGACTGGAACGCGCGGAGCGACAGAAGCAAATGCATTTTTTCATGCGCTTCGCTATGCTACGAAAACATTGGAGCCCATCAGATTCTGCGCGCGTCTAATTCCTGGACTGTTCCCATGTTATTTGACCAGCACCAACCCGGACCCGCTTCCGAAGGCGAAGAAGTGAACCTGCTCCCGCCACCGGAGCTGAACGTGTCGTTATTGCGATCCCTGTTCGCGAACCTGCGCGACCTCGTCTCGCCGAAACGCCTGCCGCCTTTGAAGCTCAGTTCGCGGCCAGTGGATGTCGGCATGCTAGTCGGCGACATCCTCGACGTGCCGTGGTACCGGACGATCTTGAGCAATATTGGCGACGCCATTTCGCCCGATACTCGGCCACCGCTGCAGCTCGAGTCACACCCGGTTGATGTGGAGCTGATCAGCGATCAGCCGGCATGGTGGCGATCGCTGCTACGCAACCTGGCAGACACGGTCGCGCCCGAGCGACAGCCCGCCCTGCGCCTGACCTCAGGGCCGGTGAATCCGCAAATGGCTTCCGAGGTGCTGATCACGCCTCGCTGGTCTTCGCTAATCGAAACGCCCAAAGTCTTTCTTCGTGATCCCTGGAGAGCGCCCCTTGATCGTCCCGAGCCCTTGAATCGTCCGATGCCGGTGGCCGCACCCATACGGACGATACTGGTGCAATTGCCTTCGCTGGACCCGCCTGTTGCCCATGACTTCGACGAATTCGAGCGCAAGCTCGTTGTGCAGCTGCAGCGCTCGATCCGTCGTACCCACATCCGCGAGTTCGTATGGCTCAGCGTTATCGTCGCCGAGGTGATCGCACTAGTGGCGCTGCAGCTAATGCAGCACTGATTTACCTCCAGCTCGGCATTTCCGGCTGGGTGCGCCACCCTTTTTGATTTTTTGCTGACGAACACATGTGCCGGTTCATTCCGGGAAAGCAAGGGCACCGGCCTTAACCGAGTGCCGCGCATTCTGCGGCACGATTGGAGAATAGCCCAGGGTGAAGCGAGCCCGGATTGCCGGCTCGCGAAACCCTGGGTAAGGAGAAGAAAGATTTCTTCCGCGCTGCCGCAGGCCTCAGCGGAGCGCAACGCGCGGAGCGAAGAACAAATGCATTTTTTTATGCGCTCCCCACAGGTGCTCTTATATATAGAAGATAGGAAGACCGGCGGGGGCGGCCGCGTCACTGGCCACCCGAGCCTCGCCCTGCAGGTTAATTGCCGGCGCTCTCCCGTTCCCTCTCCGCTGCAACCTCTGTTCGCTTTGCCTTTTTGGTGCTCTTTCGATCAACCATCCGTGCATAGTCATTCGCGTTGAACGGGTACACTTGAGCCGACTCTTGCCCCGTGGAACTCAGTGTGAGATCCACGCGGCGGTTATACGCCAGCACGATGTTGCCGAACTTCCGGACGACACTCTGGCGGGCTTCATCAGTCAGGCCTGCATTCTCGCTCACGAGTTGTTTGACTTGGTCGGCAGTCAGGTTACTGTCCTTGCCGAATGCGTGAGTCGCAATGTTCGCGTCGGGAATTCCTTGTTCGACCAGGAAGCGCTTGACTAATTCGGCGCGCCGTTCTGACAAGCGCTGGTTGTAGCTCTTAGGCCCGCGCCGGTCAGCGTAGCCAGAAAGAATCAGTTGGGCATCAGGCTTGTAGGCCAGATACTTCTTGAACTCTTCCGCAATTGTCTTAAGCGCCTCTTGTTCGCTCGCGAGCAGCCCCGCTTGAGACTTGCGCGTTCCTGGCTGATCGGTTGGGAAGTAAACGCTGCGCATAGTCAGCGCTCCTGGCTCGATCGAGCCCAGGATGTGCAGCGCAACCGTTTGCGTTTCTGCTCCGCCGCATTCGTTGGTGGCTTTCAGTGTGTAGTTCACTGTCTCATCCACCGGCCCGAAATCACTCTTTTGCGGAGCTACGGTGAAACTGCGGCTGCCGCTGGGATCAACTGTGCCTACTGAATCAATCGATACCGCGGACGCGTTCGAAACCGTCCAGGTTAGCTGCGCTTTGCCGTCTTCGATCACCTGGTTCCCTACGCGCTTGTAGTGGACCTCGTTGGACGAAAGCCCCAGATCCGCCTGAATTGCGCTGTTGACGTCGACCGTCACGCTGGAGGTGGCCGTGCCACCCGGCCCTGATGCCGTCAGGTTGTAAGTCGTCGTTTGCTTGGGCTGGACCGCTACTTCCCCAGAAGCTGTGACCTCTCCAACCGGAGTGATTTCGACTTTAGGTGCGTCAGACGAGGTCCACTTGAGTTGCGAAGTCTCGCCGCAGTTGACTTTCGCTGTGGTAGCTGACAAATCTGCAACAGGCTTCGCAACAGCTACTCTCGCGCTCGCTGTTCCCACTGTAAAGCGTGGTATCGTGCCGAACTTTTCTCCGCGCTTCCAGGGAACAGCCTTCCGGATACCCTTGTGTGCATCCACCACCACGCGCTGATCGGCAGCAACGCTAACCGGGCCAGACCACACATCTTTATCCTTGCTCTGGATGCTCACCTGATAAGTGCCAGGCGGAACCACCAATTCCTGCTTGAATAAAAACTCGTTGTTGAACTCGTCACCGTGACCAACGAAGTAATCAGGTGACTTCCCATTCAGCAGGACTGCGTCCCGGCTAGCTCCTTCGATTGTTATGGCGCCGAAGGGCCCGGAAACCTTGCCGCCAGCTGCCTCCAAAGCGACTTCGAGGACAACTGTCTTTTTCGCTACGACCGTCACTGTGCGGGTCACCGGCTGATAGCCGTAGTTAACCAGTTCAACCTTGTGCTCGCCGGCGCTTAGGCTCAGGAAGCTGTGCTTGCTGGCTTCGCCGATTGCGGCGTTATCTACATAGATGTATGCCTGTTTCGGAGTAACGCGAAAATTGACTTTGCCATTCTGCGCAAAAGCTGAGCTTCCAGCGACCAAAAGCAGCACAACGGTCGATAAAACCCAGCGTGAAATATGACGTTCAAATCTCATGATGATTTCCTTCGTTCAACGACAAGAAAATGTGTTCCAGTCGGAAGTTTCGCTGAGCCGCCCTACAGAGCAGAGCTCCGCTCAAGCCTGAAAGGCAACCGCAGTTCCAAATGCGAGAGGCAAGACAGAATCGCCGAGCAGCACTGGTTTTCAACGATTTACATCGCACCACTGTTTAGTATCCGCGGGGCGAACTCGGTAAATAGGTCGCCCTCAACTGTCATCTGCCAAATGCTCGTCAACGGTTTCTGACTCAGACTTCCAGATAACGGGCCCTCGGCTTTCATCCCCGGCTTTTCATCCCGGTACGTCCTACTTTGCTGTCCTCTGCTTTCCCCCGGCTAGTTTCCACGTCTAGAGTCCCTGAGTGGGAGGGCGCGCTGATGAACTCGTTCTTCGCCGATCTTCGGCATGGTGTCCACCTGTTGAGGAAGGCGCCCGGATTCACCGCCGTCGCCGTCATTACTCTCGCCTTAGGAATTGGCGCGACCTCCGCGGTGTACAGCGTGGTCTACGCCGTCGTTCTGAATCCGTTTCCTTACAAAGACGTCGACACGCTGATGAGCGTTCGCGTATCCGAGCCCGGTCAGGACCGCGGACGCCTCTTCTATGCGCCCTCGCAATTTCTCGAGATCGGGGAGCGGAACACAATCTTTTCGAGCACTATCGCCTCCACCATCAGCGATGTTCTCTGGACCAGCAAGGACGAGCCGCAGCGCCTGCGCGGCAATTTCGTAACGCGCGATACATTTGCGACCATGGGCGTGCCTCCCCTTTTGGGAAGGGCGCTCGCAGCCGACGATTTTCGTCCCGACTCGCCGCCCGCCTGCGTGCTCGGCTACCGCTTCTGGCAGCACCAGTTCGGAGGCGATCCCAAGGTACTCGGCGCCGAGTTGAACCTGAATGGCACGGTCCGCACCGTCGTCGGAGTCATGCCGCGTCCATTCATGTGGCGCGGAGCCGACGTTTATCTGCCCATCGTTTTCCAGCGCGACAAGGTTGTAGAAGGCGTAACCGACGTCCACGTTCTCGGCCGTCTGAGGCCCGGAGTGACAGCGGCGCAGGCGGAAGCCGATCTGCGGCCGATTATCGCCGACCTCCGCCGGCAGGACCCAAAGCAGTTTCCGGAAAATTTTCGCGTGAGTCTACTTTCATTCAAGGAGACCTTCCCCAGCGGAATTCGCAAAGGACTGTGGATCCTGCTAGGCGCGGTCGCCCTGCTGCTGCTCATTGCCTGCGCGAACGTCTCGAATCTGCTGCTGGCCAAGGCCACCTCACGCCAGAGAGAGATGGCGGTGCGCATTGCTCTCGGAGCGAAGCGATCGCGCCTGATCCAGCAACTTTTGACTGAAAGCCTGCTGCTGGCGATTCTCGGCGGCACTTTTGGCGGCCTGCTGGCTTATGGCGGTCTTAAGGCCATCATCGCCATCGTGCCCGCCGGAACAATCCCCGACGAAGCCGTGATCGCGATGAACGTTCCTGTTCTCGCTTTTGCGTGCGCGATTTCCGTACTCACAGCACTTCTCTTCGGCCTGGTTCCGGCGCTTCAGGCATGGACCACCAACCTGGCCTCGGCGCTCAAGGACCGCGACGCCGGAGCGCCGTCGAATCCGCGGCAGCGCTGGATCCCCAGTGCGCTGGTCATCGGCGAGGTTGCGCTCTCGCTCATGCTGCTGATGGGAGCGACGCTGATGGTGCGCGCCCTGCTTGCGGTGGAAGGTGCCGATCTGGGAATCGGCCGCGATCATCTCCTCACCTTCCGTGTTCCCCTGAACGAGCAGCGCTATTCCGACTTGACCCGCCGCGATCAGTTTCTCCAGCAAGTGCTCGAACACGTGCAGTCGGCGCACGGAGTCGAGTCTGTCGGCCTAAATACCTCGATGCACCCTTTTGGGAATTGGCGCAGGCCGGTCGAAGTGGCGGGGACTTCGCAGGCAGATACTCGGCGCATCATGATCCATCAGGTCAACGCCGCCTACACGACGACCGCGGGCATTCCGCTTCTCCGCGGCCGCCTGTTTACCGATGCCGAGGTGTATACACAGCAGCCGTTCGCGCTCATCAATCAGGCTTTCGTTCGCCGCTATTTCGCCGACCGCGATCCCCTCGGCCGTGTCGTTCGCATTCCCGATTTCAAATCTGCGCCCTTTAGCTCACCGGCGGATTCCTTCCAGATCGTCGGCGTGGTCAGAGACACACTCGATTGGGGCTGGGGCTCCGCCGGCGAGAATACTCCCGAGCTCTACATTCCGTTCACCTTCACCGGACGCGCAAGCCGGCTGATGGTGCTCACCCAGGGAGAGCCGTCGTCAGCAGTGGCGGAGATAAGAAAGCAGATCGCCTCGCTCGATCCCAATCAGCCGGTGACCGGCGTTAGCACGATGGAAGCCGAGCTCAGCGAAAACCTGATGTCGCAGCCGCGTTTCAATTTGGCATTATTCGCCACATTCGCCGGATTGGGTCTGCTGCTGGCCGTGGTAGGCGTATATGGGCTGATGTCGCATCTAGTGTCGACGCGAACCCACGAAATCGGCGTCCGCATCGCTCTCGGAGCCGGCTTCCGCCATGTGGCCGGAACCATCCTGCGCGACGGAGCCCAGCTCCTCATTGCCGGAGCGGGCATTGGACTGCTGGGAAGTCTGGCGACTGTTCGGCTGATTCGCGAGCAGGTGTGGCGAGTCTCACCCTTCGATCCGCTGTCGTTCAGCTTGGTCGTCCTCATCCTGATCACAGTCGGCCTGTTGGCATGTTTCTGGCCAGCACTCCGCGCGGCGCGCCTGAATCCCATGGTTGCGCTGCGGCATGAGTGACGGCACGGAAAGAAAACCGAAAACCCGCCTGCGTCGGCTGCATTTAGTCCAGGGCTCCGAGGTGCCGGGCGGGTTCCGTCACTTGAGAGTCAAGTAGAATGAGGCTCGATCAGCACGTGGAGTGACAGCAGCTATGCAGCGGGCATTTCGACTCAATATTCCGGAAACCCTGGATGACGTTTGTGATCCACAACGACTGGCTCTGATCGTCTACGACATGCAGGTAGGGATTGTGAAGCAGATCGAGAACGGCCGGCAGATCACGGACAAAGTTCTTCAGGTCCTCGACACGGCGCGCAAAACGGGTACTCGCATATTTTTTACGCGACACATGTCACTGCCCAGGGAACTCATGGGGATATCACAGTTCCGCATGGCGATGGCCTGGCAGAAGGTGAACAGTGCTGAGGATGTTCATCCCTGGTTTCTACGGGACTCGCCCGGCTTCCATCTCATTCCCGAAATGAATCCGTTGCCGAGCGAAGCAATCTTCGACAAGATCGCCATGTCGGCCTTCGAAGGTACGCCGCTGGATATGGCAATGCGGGACTGCGGGATCACTGCTTTTGCAATCGCCGGCATCGCCATGGAAATCGGCATTGAACCTACGGTGCGCCACGGCGCCGACCTGGGATACATTCCCGTGGTCATCCAAGACGCCTCTGGTTTCGGACATCGCGATGCGGCAGAACGCTCCCTCGCCAGCCTCGAATTCGCAGGTGACGCTTTCCTTACCACCACCGAGACTTTCTGCGACCGGCTTGGACGCACAATCCACCGCACGGGTAGCCTCTCAGCATAACCGGTCCAGTCAGTAGGCAGCCCGGATGGTGTTCCGCGATGAGCCGAGTTCCAACTCCGCGATGTCCAACTCGGCATCTGCTTCTTTCCATGCGCGCTTGAATTCCATCTCGACCAGCCGTGCTGCTTCATCCTTGTGTTGCGCCTTCAGGCTCTCGAGCAATCCAAACAGTGAGCGACCGTTGCGGGGATTCCGCGCGAGGTCCTCTCGAAAGACTTTCTCCGCTTGCTGTGGATTGCCGGACTTCAGCAGCATGGCTCCCAGCGATTCCCGAATAGGAAACGGCCATTCCGGTGGTTCGATGTAGTTGAAACGATCATGGATGCTTGCGGCTTCTTCGTAGTGACGCTGGGCCGAAGAGAAGTCCTTGGCGGATGCTGCGATGCGCGCAGCCAGCATGTGGTCTGCTATTCCCAGCAGGTCGGCAAGCGGATTTTTGTCGACCACGGCGTCTGGGGGAACGGTCGCAAGCTCGGCATGGAGGGCTGCGGAGATCCGTTTCGCTTCGGGAAGATCTCCTTTGGCCGTTGCGGCTAATCCGCGAGCCCACTGCCACGTTCCGTGCTGCAGGCGCAGAGATTTGTCTGGTTCCGGCAAAGCCAGGATGTCGTCCCACTTCCCAAACCGGACCAGGACATAGGTCTTTACCGGAAGAAATCCTTCCACCATCGGCATGTCCTTCAGCGCAGGTTCGACATGAGCCGCAAGTGTGTCTGCCGCGGTTCGAGCTTCGTTATAGCGTCCCGCCATAAGGTCGGCCAAAGCCTGGAAATGGAGGTTGTGGGAGTAGTACATCATCGCGTAGATTCCCGGCTTGTTTGCCGCTTCGCCGAGATAATCGCGGTCCACCTTGGCCGCAACCACGTTTACGTCTGCCGCTGAAACGTAGTCACCGGTGCGCCAGTAGATGTGCGCCGGCATATGCACCAGGTGCCCCGCAGAGAGCTTCAGGTCGCGCAAACGATCTGCAGAGGGCAGCCCGCGCTCCGGAGTCGGCGAAGCCTCAACGGCGTGAATGTAATAGTGGTTCGCCCCGATATGCCTGGGATTTCGACGCAGAACGGATTCCAAAATGGCAATCACGTGTTCCGTATTGGGACCCG
>DATMPC010000010.1 GCA_035567895.1 Terriglobales bacterium
CGATGGTGGGTGGAACAGCCCGCAAGTGTTCCACCCTTCTGATTCAAAGCAAAGCGAGCTACTTGGTCATGCGGCAAAGGCAACACCAAAACCAACCCCCTCCTAATAAGGGAAAGGCCGGGGCAAACAACGTTCATCGCCCACGCCAGCGGACTCGTGTTGCCTATTTCGTCCTTGACAGAGCCGTCGTGGTTATAGAAGGGATGACAGTGCTTAGAGGATTCCTTCTCGAATAAACGGGCAAGATGCGAGAAGCGGCACAACTGAGCTATCATCCGCACAGGCGAAGATTATGGGCAAAACTAAGCTGGATGCAGCATTCGAGGTTGGGTGCCCTTGTTGTGGCGCTCTACTCAAGGTGGATCCGGAAGCCAGAGCTGTAATTGCGCACACGCCGCCCGCGCGTCCGAAGACCTTCAACGACTTCGAGGAAGCGGCCCGCGCGATGCGCGAGCAGGAAGGTCGCAAGGAATCGCTGTTCCGTCAGGCCGTGGACGCCGAGAAGAACAAGGCCAGTCTCCTGGAACGCAAATTCCAGGAAGCCGTAAAGCGCGCCAAAGACACTCCAGATACGGGCAAGCCGCTGCGGGATTTTGATTTGGATTGAAGAAAGCGGCAATAGGCAATAAGCAATAGGCTAGAGCGAAAAAGCAGCGGCGCTGGCGCCATGAAGGGAACAACTTGAAGAACTATCTACGTCAAGCGCTGAAAGGCGGAAGCGCCGCGTCGCGCCAATTGCCTATCGCCAATTGCCTATTGCCGCCCTCATGATCGCTCGCCTCCGCGGACGTATTCTCGAAAAACATCCTTCTCATTTGATCCTTGAAGCCGCTGGGGTTGGCTACGAGATCACAATCAGTGTCGCAAGTTTTTCCGGATTGCCGGCCGAAGGCGCGGAGGTTTCGCTCTATATCCATACTCACGTTCGCGAGGACACGCTCGCTTTGTACGGATTCCTGCTTCGCGAAGAGAAGCAGTTATTCGAGCGCCTCATCGGCGTCAGCGGGATTGGGCCCAAGCTCGCCATCACGGTACTCAGCGGAATCGCAGCCGATGCATTAGTAACTGCGTTGCGAGGAAACGATCTCACGGCGCTCACCCGCATTCCCGGGGTGGGAAAGAAAACCGCCGAACGCATGGTGCTGGAATTACGGGACAAACTCGATGGCCTCGCCGCTGCGCCGGCGCCCGCGCCTGCAACGCGAATGGAAGAGGACGTAGTTTCAGCGCTGGTCAACCTTGGATATCAGCGCGTGTCTGCCGAACAAGCTGTGAAACGGGCTCTGGAGAAGGCCGGTAACGGCGCGTCCTTCGAACAGGTCTTCCGGCAGACTATGGGATTGATGCAGAAGTGAGACGGGAGCCCCGGCACGGAAGTAGCATCCCGCCCGTCAATAGCGTTAGTGCTTTCCGAAAGCTATAGTCGCTCTCATGCGACGAATTCTGGCAGCCGTAATGCTGTTTGCAGTGCCTGCAACAGCCGCAGTTTCGCAGCAGAAGTGCCCCAATTTGTCGCTTAAACTGCCTCAAACTGGCTTGTTTAGTGCCAAGAAAAAGCTTCCAGCTGGCTGGGTTTTGCACAAATTAAGCGCCACTCTCGAGAAAACTAACTTCAAAGTCGCTGAAAAGGCGTGTGATAACTGGACTTGGGTGGCGGCAATTGTGGCCATGTCCGCCAATCGCAATGCGCATATCGAGCAGCAATACCTGATCGATCGCCTCTATGGAGGCTCAATTTGCACGCCGCTAGCCCTCGATGCTGACACCCTGGCACGACAAATCAGCCATGATTACGTGCTTGCGGATGGTCAGAAGTTCCGCCTTGAGGCGCAGTTTAGCCCTGGAGCGCCTACCCAACCTGATCCTTTGATCGTTGCAGTGCGTCAAAATCGGCCACTGATGGTGCTGTGGCAGAACCGTCCATACCTGCTTACAGGCGTTAATTACGACGAATACACGGCGCCAACCGGCAATAAATTATTGATTGTGACGGAGTTGAATCTCTTCGATCCAGCAGCCGATGCACCGAAACATGAGCTTACCTTTTCCCGTGAGGACGATAACGCCGACGACCTGAACGGCGTGCTCGATCTTAACGTGTATCCGAAGTGACGAATTTTCGCATCTATGTGGGAGGGAAGTTCAGCAATCGACCGCTGAACACCGTTCGGAAGCCTATCCGAGGTCGTAATGTCATCGCTTCGCATGCTGTTTGTGGACGATGAGCCCTCTATCCGGCTCACTTTGCCGGAAATTTTGCGCTTGCATGGGCATGAAGTTGAGGTCGCTTCTACCGTTGCCGAGGCCCTGGCTGCGATCCCGGTACGCAAGTTTGATGTCCTGATCTCCGATCTAAACATCGGAAATCCCGGCGACGGATTCACCGTGGTGAGCGCGATGCGCCGCACACAACCGCAATGCGTGACGCTGATCCTGACCGGATATCCGGGATTCGAGACCGCACTTCAGGCGATTCGCAACCAGGTTGACGATTATTTGGTCAAGCCAACGCAGGTCGAACAGCTCGTGGAGACCATCGAGCGCAAACTGAGCGAGCGCACTCCGCACAACCCTGCGCCGATGAAACGCGTGAACGAAGTCCTCAGGGAGTGGCGACAAAACGTAGTTGATCGTGCAGTTGTATCGCTTTCTGCACGCAGGAAGAGTTCAAACGAGACGATTCGCGAAGCGTTGCTGGAGCTGTTTAACGCGCTCATTACCTTCAACGATCCCAAATCGGATCGCGAAAGCTTTGCACAGGGAGCATCGCATGGCGTGCTTCGCCACCACCAGCACTACTCTATCGACGATTTGTTTGAGGATTTCCGAACGCTGGAACGCACTGCGTATGAGGTCGTCCAGGAAAATCTACTCGCAGCCGACGTCAGTAACCTCGTTCCTGACCTCAGAGCTTTTAACGATCACGTGCAGAACGTTCTTATGCACGCGGTAAACGCCTACCTGGAAGACTCGATCGCTGCATGAATCACGCATAAGGCAGGAAAACGGAGAAAGTAGTTCCGTGCGCCGCCCCTGTAGAAGTCTTCATACGGATGCTCCCGCTGTGCTTTTCGATGACTCCTTGTGATACCCAGAGTCCCACGCCAGTCCCTTTTTCTCCCTTGGTGGTAAAGAACGGTTCGAAAATGTGCGGGCGCGACGCCATGGGAATCCCGGGCCCGTTGTCGCTAACGAGCACGCGGATCCCCATTGCGCGTGACTTCCAGTTGCGCCCGTGCTTCACGCGGATATGAATAATGCCCCCACGAGGGACGGCATCAACGGCATTCACGATCAGATTCGAAAATACCTGACGCATTTCCCCCGGAAATGCCGGCACGGTTGCCTGTGTTTCAAGCTGCGTTTCGAGGTGGACGGACTTGTTCTGCGCTCCCGCCGCGTAAAGCCTCACAATGCTGCCTACCAGGTCGCTGATATTGACGTCGACTGGAGTCGCGGCCTCACGATAGAAGCCGAGCGCCTCACGCGCGATGTGGCCGATGCGATCGACTTCGCTGATCGCCATTTGTGCGTATTCGTGCGCCTTCTGGTCAAGAGAGCTATTTCTGTTAATGAGGTACAAAAGGTTTGTCACCGCTTCAAGAGGATTATTGATTTCATGCGCCATCGTTCCGGCCAGGCGTCCGGTAGCCGCAAGCTTCTCGGTTTTCCGGAGCGCTTCAGCAGCACGGTTGCGCTCGCTTATGTCGCGAGCGATTGTAGAGGCGCCCGTAACTGCGCCTGTTGAATTGCGAATCGGCGAAATCGAAACCGAAACTTCCACGGAACTTCCATCCTTACGCAAGCGCACAGTCTCAAAATGGTCGATCGATTGCCCGCGCCGCAAGAGCTCAAGCAGGTCATCTGCCTCGCGCCGCCTCTCCGGCGGACTGAGAGTGGAAACAGGCTGTCCGATCATTTCGTTCGCAGAGTAGCCGAACATCTTCTCCGCGCCTCGATTCCAGCTATTTATGTGGCCTTCGAGATCCTTGCTGTAGATTCCGTCCTCAGAAGTTTCAACAATCGCTGCCATTCTCGTAAGAGCTTCTTCAGCCCGCTTCTGGTCGGCGATGTCGGTGAATGTTCCCAGCCAGCGTACGACGGCGCCGCGTTCATCACGCAACGGAAGCGCAAGGCCAAGGTGCCAGCGATAGCTGTCAGCAACACCGCGCAGCCGCAACTCGATGGTGAAGGCCTTACCCGACGCAAGGGATGCTCTCCAGGCAGAGTTCGCTGCGGCACTGTCTTCGGGGCTGACGCGTTGCAGCCACGGTTCGCGCGACTGACGCGCTGCACCGATGTAATCCAACCAGCGCTGATTAAAGTATTCGGGAGTTCCATCCGGCGATGTTGCCCAAACCATTTGCGGAATCGCTTCTGCCAGTATCCGGAAATGGGCTTCGCGCTCTGCGAGTTCCTCGGAGAGACGGTCAGCCCTTGAGAGCGCGCGCTCGTAAACGCGTGAAATCGCAAGCAGCTGGTATGCCGCGAAGACTGCAATGATGAACCCTACTGCAAGAGTCAGCAGAATCCCAAGCCGCGAAGTGAATCGGATGGCGTCCCTGGACGATGCAAGATAGGAGGCTCGAAGCTCTTGCTCCGCCGATACCAGTCGCGAGAATTCGGTACGAATGTGTTCCATCAGTGCCTCTTCGCGAGCGTTGTAAGCCGAACTCTCTTCCGGACCCTTCTCGATGGCTTCTTCTACGATGGACCGCCATTGCGCGAGCGAAGCCTTGATGGCGTTGAGTTGTCGCAACTCTGATTCCTGATCACGAACCAAGGTCTCAAGCTTGGCCAGCGCTGCGTCCACACTCGCGGAAGTCTGCCGATATCGTTGAAGCAGGAGTTGATCCGCTGACTCCAGGTAACGCTGTTGCGTGGTATCCATTTCGAGTGCGAGATTGAGCGCTTCGAAACTCTGTGCGATTACTTGACCGGTGTGCTGCACCGCTTGGTTGGCGGTCACGAGACCGCGAATCGCCCACAGCAGCGTTGCCGCGGTTACGGTCATAAGCAAGAAGGGCAGACCAACCATCAGCACCAGAGCTCGCTGAAAGCGTTTGCGATCGAGTGGATTCGCGATGCGGATCACAAACCGCCGAACAGCTCCGATTTCCATTTTTGCGTGTGATTTGGCAATAGAAGGCCGCAACGGCTTCGGAGAATCTGTCGGCACACTGCGTGCTTCTGAACCTTTTGACACACCAGGACCTGAGCGGGAGGATGGAGAACGACAGTATCTTAGCCTAGCTACCCTGATTTCGTTGCTAGACCGCGCGAATAGCCTTACGGCAGGGACATGAGGTGAGTTCCACCTGCCTGGCAACTACTTTCCGATGCAGAAGGTACTGAAGATCAGGTTCAAAATGTCGTCCGTCGTGGTTTCTCCAGTAATGGAATCGAGCGGTCGAAGGGAGTTGTAGAGGTCCATCAGCAGCATTTCGTGGGGCGTGCGATTGGCAACCGCTTCCTCTGCGGCGAAAAGCGCGGATAGCGATTCCTCAATCAGCTTTCGTTGTCGCAGATTCGTGAGGAACCCACTCTCGTGTTGCGTTGCTGAGCTTCCTCCAACTTCTGCGACTACTCTTTCACGAAGCGCTTCAATTCCCTCGCCAGTCATTGCCGATGTGCTGACCTCCGGTAGATGGTCGGAGTTAAACCTGCTCTGATTTCGATCAGCTAAATCAGACTTGTTTCGAACCAGGATGCGCTTGCGGCCCAACGTTGCCTGTAGCAAGCGTTCGTCTTCATCTGCGTGTTGGGAAGCGGTGTCGTCGGTAACTACGAGCACGAGGTCGGCATCAGCGAGCGCCTCGTAAGATTTGCGGATACCTATCGCCTCTACCTCATCGGAGCTACTGCGGATACCAGCGGTGTCAATCAGATGGATGGGAATACCTGCAAGTGAGACAGTTTCCGTAACCAGATCGCGTGTGGTGCCTGGAATGGCAGTGACGATGGCGCGTTCACGCGCGACAAGCCGATTAAACAAACTCGACTTGCCTACATTGGGTCTTCCAACAATCGCGAGCGTTAATCCTTCGTGTACGACACGGCCATAGGCGAATGATTGTGCAAGAGCTTCGAGTGGCGGGCGAATCTGGGAGATTGCGGCGAGAATGCGATTATCTGGAAGAACGGCAACTTCGTCTTCGGCAAAGTCGATACCAGCTTCGAGCAACGCTATCAGGTCTACTAGTTGTTTCTTAACCGGCTTGATGCGACGGGAAAGCGCGCCTTCCAATTGCTGGGCAGCGATCTTGGCCTGAAACAGCGTCTGTGACTCGATCAGATCGCGCACAGCCTCAGCCTGGGTGAGATCGATGCGGCCGTGGAGGAATCCACGCATGGTGAACTCACCCGGCTCCGCCAGCCGTGCGCCCCGGGCCAATGACTGCTCAACGACATACTGGAGGACAACCGGCGAACCATGCGCCGATATTTCGACGACGTCCTCCGTCGTGTAGGAGTGCGGTTTCTGGAAGAACGTGACAACGACTTCGTCGATCCTCTCGCCGGCATGTTCGCCGATCAGTTCGCCGAAGATTGCACGCCCGGCTTCAAGAGGATGCTTAAGACGAAGCATTGGAGCAACGATCTCTCGCGCATGCGGTCCACTCAGTCGCACAACACCAATTCCTCCGCGGCCCGGTGGAGTGGCGACGGCAATGATCGTGTCGTCGAGATGCACTCTTGAATTCTAGCGGCGGAACTAAACGCAGACGACAGGGAGGGGGCACAGAGGAAAACCGAAGGCCGGACGCACCGAAAATCCGCCGGGCCAGACAAAAGAACAGCGAGAAAAACAAGCGAGTTTTCAAACGCGGCTTCTAATTCGTCGAATTCTGCCCAAAATGCACAAATTTCGTTCAAGACCAGGGAAATAACAGGGACTTCTGTGGATTTCTTCGTAAGCCTCGATGAACAAAGCTATTAGTTTCGGTTAGCGCGAGATTCAAGAAAATAACAGGGAACCAACAGGGAGTTTCTGCGCCATTTTTTCGCATTCTGAAATTCCCCGGTCCACACCTCTCTTGTGAAAAACGACACAAGCCTGGATGTGTCTTCTATCCTGTCTCTCTCTCGTCATAGGACCGCACTATTGGGCGGTTTCGACAATGACAGTACTGGACTGCGATTCCCTCAGTTCGCCTTGGATTGGAAGCTCCTTTCCAATTCAGCACTGTCATCCCTCACTCCGCAGCCAGACTGTTTATGATGTCAATGATTTCAACGCTGAGTGGGGGATCTGCGGTCTGTGGGCAAACATCAGATCCCCCGCGCAAAAAACGCGCGTGATCCCATAACCACGACGGCTCCAGACGCCCGATACACTGTGGTTGCCTTACGACCAAGAGCTCGGGCGAAAGGAGCCAACGTATGTTGATTATAGGTTGTGATTTTCATCCGAGTGGGCAACAGGTCTTTGGCATG